>NZ_JBATKE010000040.1:0-29221 GCF_049669105.1 Eudoraea sp. | reverse complement strand
GGTTTTAAAAAGACTTATGCACGGAGTGCGCTGATTTATTCTATTTCCAGTATAAATGCCCCTTTTTCACCGGTATAATAGAATGGCAACTTCCTGTCTATGCACGATTTTTTCCACCTTGGGATATCACTCCTATAATTGCTTCCATCTGCTATAATACTTTCAGGTTTAATGGAATCCAGGAAACGGTTAAAATTTATTTTGGGAGAATTCCCAAGGATTACATAATCGACTTTCTGAAATTTTTGGAAGATAATTTCAGGCTTATTTAAAATTAACAGACTTTGACCCTTAAAGTGATAGCTGTTTTGTAGCGTTTTGTAGTTAACTTTTTCGATGTTTTCTTCTACCACAAGAGCTTTAACCAGTTTTATCACAGCAACAGAATCTAAGCAATTTACATCTAAGTAATTACCTTTCTTATATAGAAGAGCAGAGGTTCCGGTTTTATGTAAAACTATAATTTTTTGTTCCCTGCCTTTTTTTATGGTAGATGAAATTAGCCATAATTGTAAGCCCATGAAACACAGGGCTGCTGCCAGAATGTTTTTAAATTTCTTCTCGGTGAGGCTATATACCAAAGTAAAAATTAGCAAATAGCTCAATACAAGTTGTAAAGAATCAAAAGGTATATCCTTGAAAATAAAGAATTCTTGTTGGGCTACCCATTCAATAACATTATTCATCAGGGTTATAAGTTTATTGTATATTACGGATATACTATTTGGAAGGATACCTGCAAGCATAAGGGCTATGATCAGAAAACCTAATCCTAGAATTAAACCTAAGAATGGTACAATGAGGAGATTTGAAATAAAAAATAATCCTGGGAACTGGTGAAAATAGAAAAGGCTAATGGGTAGTACCCCAATTTGAGCGGCTAAGGAAATTGATATTAATTGCCAGCATTTTTTAAGAATCATATTTCCCGGATTCCAAAGGTTTTGTAATTTGGGAAACAACCAAAAAATTGAAAATACTGCCGCATAGCTTAATTGAAACCCCACTTGAAACAGTAACATTGGATCATAGGTCAATAGAATAAAAAACATAGATAATGCCAGGATATTAAATGTACTGGTTGGCCTGTTCAGGTACATGGCATAGGCGACAAAAGAAAACATACTAACCGCTCTTATTACAGAAGGTGATAAACCAGCCAGAAAGGCATATCCCCAGAGAAGAATCACCGTAAGTAGCAAGGCGATATCCTTACCCCTGGGTAATCGTTCCAGAGGTTTTAGCAGAAATTGACATAACAATAATACTATTCCAATATGCAATCCCGAAACAGCCAGGATATGCACAGCACCTGCATTCTTATAATTCTTGTATGTTTCTTCACTAATATCATTGCGTTGTCCCAGAAGCAGGGCCTGGATAATTCCAAGCTCATCCGTTCCAAAATTGGACTGGGCTAAACCTGATATAATTTTATGTCTTACGGCCGCAGTGAGACCCAATAAAGTTATAGAAGCATTCTTTTTAATAAAATAATCCCTACTGTTTAATTTAAGTTGATGGAGAACGCCCAATTTTTTAAGATATTCTGCATAATTAAATCCATATGGATTAAGGGGCAAACTAATTTCTTCAAGCAGATTCAGGGTATAAATTTCTTCATCTACCCTAAATTTGGGTTTAAGCGTGTCTTTTTTAGCAATAATGAGAATCCTTCCATTTGCTTCTATACCATCAATCTCAATTACGTCTGCCATAAAGCGTTCATTATAGCTATTGGGCTTAAGGATTTCATGGATTTTAAGATGTAAATATTGTTCGGTTGGCAGCTTAAAGTTGGTGTAATGTTTTGAATTGTTATCAGGTAAAGTCAGTGCCACGGACATCATGCCTAAACAAATTGTGCACAATTGGGAAAAGAAACCAAAGGGCAGATTATCCAGTCTATTTTTCCGCGTCCAGGATATACCGAGTAAAACCATGAACACACTGGTAAGTCCTGTCGATAACAAAAGGGAAATATTGTTATAATACCCTATAAGTATTCCGAAAATCAAAAACAGAGTTAGCTTTACCGGAATAAAATCCAATAGCTTCATGGAATTTATAAGGTTAATTCTACAGGCTATAAATGTAGTATTGGGGACTGAATGTTAAGTTCAGTTAATAAAATTAAATTGAAATGAATAATTTGGAAAAACCTATCCGATAGAACTGGAAGGTTGCAATCAAAGAACTCTGGTTGCCTTAACGAAAGCATAGTTCCAGAATCCTTCTTGTAAAGAAGAAACAATGACTCCCCTTGAAGAAGTAGCGTGAATAAATTTTATATCACGTCCGTCTACGGCAACTACAAGTCCGACATGATTAATTTTTTTTCCTTTTTTACTGGTTTTGAAGAATAAAAGATCACCTTTGGTTACTTTTTTTAAATTAATCTTCTTTCCTTCAAGGGCCATTTGATTAGATACCCTGGGCAACGGAATATCGTTTTTCCCAAAAGAAACATAAAGCAAACCGGAACAATCCATGCCCTTTTTTGTTGTCCCTCCATACTTATAACGGACCCCTGAATATGCCATAGCGGAATTTATAATTAAATCTGCTTTTTCGAGGACAACGACAGTTTTTGTAGAATCAGGTAACTTCTTTTCTGTGACTAAACTATCATTTTCTGATGCGGCTACAGTAATCGTTCTTTCCTTGCCATAGGTGGTTTTCTTCTTAACAATACCACATCCGGTGAGGAGTATAATACTAAAAAAAACAAGAATCTTTCTATTCATCCCAGGATATAAATGATCTACCAGGAACTAAAATTAAGCATTTTCTACAATAAGTGCGGCAGCCTTTTCACTTGCACCTTTCCCGCCAAGCTTTTTTTCTAACTCATTATAAGCCTTTAATTGTGCTTCGCGCATGGGACCATCAAGGATTTTGGTTAACTCATGCTTAAGGTTTTTTGTGGTTAAATCTGCCTGAATCAGTTCTTTTACCACTTCTTTGTCCATAATCAAATTAACCAGGGAAATATAATCCAAAGTGATTATTCTTTTCGCAATCTGATAGGAAATCCAATTGCCTTTGTAGCAGACAACCTGCGGGACTTTTAATAAAGCAGTTTCAAGGGTAGCAGTGCCACTGGTTACCAGAGCGGCATGTGAATGACTCAACAACTCGTAGGCTCTATTAAAAACAAGATTTACGGGATAATTTTTTAAGAATTCTGAGTAGAAATCAACATCCAGGCTTGGAGCCCCCGCAATTACAAATTGATACTCTGAAAACGAAGGTGTAATCTTTAACATCAGGCCAAGCATTTGTTGAACTTCCTGCTTCCTGCTGCCGGGGAGGAGGGCAATAATGGGTTTATCAGGATCCAGTTTATGTTCAATTCTAAAATCTTGCTCATTACCAATATTAATTTGCCCTATTGCATCAATTAATGGATGCCCTACAAAATTTACCGGGTAGTTGTGTTTTTTTTCATAGAACTCCTTTTCAAATGGCAGAATGACATACATCGCATCAATATCTCTTTTGATATTTTTGATACGCCCTTCCCTTGAAGCCCATATTTGAGGTGAAATGTAGTAATTAGTTCGGTATTTGTGTTCCTTTGCCCAGCTGGCAATTCTCAAATTAAAACCTGAATAATCAATAAAAATAATGACATCCGGATTATATGATTTAATATCTTCCTTACAGAATTTAATATTTTTAAATATGGTGTTAAGATTGGTAATTACCTCCAAAAACCCCATAAACGCCATCTCCTTGTAATGCTTTACAAGAGTACCACCGGCTTTTTGCATTTGATCACCGCCCCAACAACGGATTAGGGCCTTGGTGTCTTTGGCAAGAATTGCTTTAATAAGATTTGATCCATGCAGATCCCCGGAAGCTTCCCCGGCGATAATATAATACTTCATTCTAGAAAATCTTATAATAGAGAATTACCATAGCAGTAAGCAAAGTGGCAATTAATACTCCCTTCGCCCTTTGATCTCTTCTTAATTTCAGAAAGCCAAAAAAGGCGATCAGATTTAAAATTGCGCCCAAGGCCAGTAAACTGCCAATATGGCCTTGTTTAAATGCTGCATTGAACGTTTCCATAATCCCAAAATCGGAAAATAAGAGTATATACAAAAGCGTTCCTATGATATTGGCAATAATTCCTACTGCGAAACCAATTAATATTTCCTTTTTATTATTCATTTAAAGACCAGCTGTTTATATCCTGTATGACGTGATGTGCTGTTAAATCAAACTGTGTGGGCACTACCGAGATATAGCCGTTACTTAAGGCCCATTCATCGGTGTCTTCACCTTTATCTAATAGTTCAAATTCACCGGTAAGCCAATAGTAATCTTTGCCCATTGGATTAGTTCGTTTATCAAATTTTTCTTTCCAGTTGGCTCTTGCCTGTCTGCATACTTTTATTCCTTTTATGCTTTCACCATTTGTTTTAGGGATATTTACATTGAGAACCACGCCTTCAGGAATTCCTTTGCTTAATGCTTCTTCTGTAATTTTTTTTATGGCTATCTCAGCGGTTTTAAAATTTGCTTCCCATGAATAATCACATAAGGAAAATCCAATAGCCGGTATTCCTTCAATTCCTGCTTCGATTGCAGCACTCATGGTTCCTGAGTAGATAACATTGATAGAAGAATTAGAACCGTGATTTATGCCGCTTACGCAGAGGTCTGGTTTTCTCCCAAGTATCTCCTGAAGCGCTAATTTTACGCAATCGGCAGGGGTTCCGCTGCAGCTGTACTCTTCATGGCCTCCATTTTCAAGATCTATAGTAACTTTCTTGGAGTAAAGTGTATTATCCAGCGTTATGGCATGTCCCATTCCCGATTGTGGACTATCTGGCGCAACAACTACCACTTCTCCAATTGCCTTCATATAGCGAACCAATGCTCTTAAGCCCGGGGCCGTTATTCCATCGTCATTGGTAACCAGAATAAGGGGTTTTTGCATACTGTATACTTTCTATGGCAAAAATACGTTTTTAATATGTTATTATGGCGAGCGAATGGAGGACCTGTTCAAAAACAATAGTTATGGTATGTTCTTGAATACAGTTTCTCTTTACTCAAAAATCCAGTGCAACGGGTTGATTATTAAAGCTTGCTGGAAACAAATCCTAATGATGTTTAACAAAAAATTAATGCTACTGGCTTGCAACGTGGCATGGTTTTTTCAGTATCTTAGGGAATTCATTGGCAGAGCCATGCTTTTTTATATTATTTAAGTTTGTTATTAAGTGGGTTAACAAGAGCCACACCTAAAAAAAAATACATGAAAAGAAACCTCATACTTGGATTTTTGGTGATACTTATTGCGGTTGCATCATGCAGTTTTACCAATAAGTCATTTGAAAATGATGATAAGGATAAATTACTCTTAGATCTTATTACATATATTTTGGAACGCGGGCACTATGAACCTAAAGAAATTAATGATGATTTCTCAGTTAGTGTTTTTGAAGATTTTATAGATGTCATTGACCCTACAAAAAGATACTTTTTGGAGGAAGATATTTTGGAATTTGAGAAATACAAATTTCAAATAGATGATCAGATAAGAAATACAGATATATCTTTCTTTAATATCGTTTATGCCAGATTCATGAAGCGAATGGAAAATGCTAAATCCGTTTATGCGGAGGTTTTAAGTGATCCGTTCGATTATTCAATCGAAGAATCTATTAATATAGATTACAAGGACCAGACATTTGCAGCAACGAGAAATGAACTTAAAGAACGATGGAGGAAACAATTAAAATATGCCACTATTGGAACTTATGATTCTAAGTTCAAAGAGCAGGAGCAAAAAAAGAAAGATGATTCAGATTATGAGAGTATAGCAGTTTCGCAGATGGAATCTGAGGCCAGAGAATCTACTAAAAAGACGCTGGATGAATATTTCGACTTTGTAGACGATCTCAAGCGGGAAGATTGGTTTGTATACTATATCAATACAATAGTTGATGAATTTGACCCTCATACGTATTACTTCGCTCCGGAGGATAAAGATAAATTTGACATTAGCATGTCTGGTAAATTTGAAGGGATAGGTGCAAGATTGCAGAAAAAACCAGAGGGCGCTAAGATTGTTGAAATCATTTCCGGTGGACCTGTTTGGAGAAATCAGCAACTGGAAGTTGGAGACGAAATATTAAAAGTAGGGCAGGAGGGCGAGTTACCGGTAAATATTGTCGGAATGCGTTTGGATGATGCTATTAAACTAATTAAAGGCCCTAAGGGTACGGTGGTTGATTTAACTGTCAGGAAAGTGGATGGCTCTATCGAAGAAATTTCAATTACAAGAGATGTAGTTGAACTTGAAGAAAGTTATGCTAAATCTGCAACGGTTATCAAAGAAAATCAAAAATACGGGATTATCAACCTTCCTAAATTCTACGTGGATTTTAATGATTATGCCGAAAGAAATGCAGCCACAGATGTGGCCAAAGAAGTTGAACTTTTAAAGCAGGAAGGCGCAGAAGGCCTTGTAATTGATCTTAGGGACAATGGAGGCGGATCTCTTAAAACGGTAGTGGAAATGGCCGGTCTTTTCATAAAAGATGGTCCGGTGGTTCAGGTTAGGTCTTCCGGCAAGGAAAAAGATGTTTATGAGGATAAGGATGAACGAATACAATGGGATGGTCCGCTTGTTATTTTAGTGAATGAACTTTCTGCCTCAGCTTCTGAAATATTGGCAGCTGCCATGCAAGATTATAAAAGAGCTGTAGTGATTGGCAGTAAGCAGACTTTTGGTAAGGGAACTGTCCAAAATGTGATCCCTTTAGAAAATATTGTTAGAAGTAATGAGCATGGTGATCTTGGAGCTATAAAACTAACAACTCAAAAGTTTTATAGGATAAATGGAGGATCAACACAGTTGGAAGGAGTTAAAAGTGATGTTGTTGTTCCGGATAGGTACAGTTATATCGACCTGGGGGAAAGAGATCAGCGTAACCCTTTAAGCTGGGACAAAATATCACCGGCAGATTACGAGCCATGGGATGGCTATATCGATTATGAAAGCACTATTGCGAATAGTACCAAAAGGATGGCTGCGAATCCTCAGATTGCGCTAATTGAAGAAAACGCCAAATGGCTTAAGGAACAGCAGGATGAAAATGTGGTTTCTCTGAATTTTGAGATCTACAAAAAGGAGGAGAAAAAGGATAAAGCAAAATCTACCTATTTTAAGTCTATTTCAGATTACGACTCGCATTTGACATTTGAATCTCTTAAATACGAAGAAGAACTTTTTACTAAAGATCCTGTTTTAAGGGAAAAACGCGACCGTTGGCATAATAATCTTGCAAAGGATGTCTATGTTGAAGAAGCAATAAATGTGCTTCAGGATTTAAAAATAAATAATATTAAAAACGGTAAATTAGCAAGCGTAAAAGACTAACATATAAGTATTTATAGTTAATAAAAGAGCTCCAGTAATTTTACAGGAGCTCTTTTTTTATTCTTTTTTATAACTTATAGGTCTTATAGAAGTACATTTTAAGGTTATCTCTTTGACCTGCTGTTTTTAAACTGGTTTTCCTAAATAGCGCTTTTAAGTTTGTCTGCGTGTATTTTTCTAAGCTTTGCCAATTTTGGAGTAATTACAAAATTGCAGTAACCCTGACTCTGGTTATTCCGATAATAATCCTGATGATATTCCTCGGCCTCATAAAATATTTTTAATGGACTTAATTCTGTTACTACCGGAATCTCGTAATAAGAAGACATCTCGCTTAGAACCCCTTCTGCCACCTCTTTTTGATTTTGGTCATGGTAAAAAATGACTGAACGGTATTGTGTCCCAATATCTGCACCCTGCCTGTTGAGTGTTGTAGGATCGTGGGTAGTCATAAAAATTATTAATAAATCATGTAAAGAAATAACGCCAGGATCAAAGCTTACCTGTATTACCTCCGCATGACCCGTGAGTCCAGAGCATATTTCTCTATAAGTAGGCTTGCCCGGAGCATTCCCCCCAGAATATCCTGAGACTACCTTTTCTACCCCCTTTACCTCCAATAGGACAGCTTCAGTACACCAAAAACATCCTCCGCCCAGAGTTATCAATTCCAAGTTTTTACTTTCCATCAATAACCTCCTTTTCAATTATCATAGACTCAGAGTTAATACAATAGCGAAGACCACTTGGTTCAGGGCCATCTGGAAATACATGCCCTAAATGCGCGTCGCAGGTATTGCAAAGGACCTCTACCCTTATCATTCCAAATGTGACATCCTTTTCATATTTTATGGCATTTTCTGCTATAGGTTGTGTAAAACTGGGCCAACCTGTTCCTGATTCAAATTTAATAGAGGAATCAAAGAGAGGAGTGTTGCAACATACACAGGAATATTTACCGGCATCATGTATACTGCATAATGCTCCTGAATGAGGGGCCTCAGTTCCTTTTTTTCTGGTAATCCGAAATTGATCCGGAGTAAGTATGTCACGCCATTCATTTTCTGTTTTTTCAACACGCCTTTCCGGGGCGGGATTTCCGTTTGCTGTAAAGCTTATTATGTTTTTCCAAGTCAACATTGAATTATAATTATGGTAAGTATTTTAAATTTAATTTTTATAAAATTCTATAAATTCCCTGAAAGGGAAAATAAGTAATTTTTGTCGGATTACTTGATGCTAACTTACAATCTATTCAAAATAAAATTCAGTGAAATTAAATTAACTTTGATCTATGAGGCAAAGCAGATCACGAAAAACGAACAGAACTATTTATATGCTTTTGCTAATCCTTTGTATTTTAGGTTTTTGGGTGTTTGAGAATTTTTATACTCCCGATTTGTATTCTGCGCCTCCGAATGAAGTTTTAACCTCTGAAGTGCCGGATAGATTATTACCAGCTTCCACTTCGGGTGAAATAGTAATTCATAGTAATTATATACTTTCCTATAAGGAACGTTATGAGCAGGCCGAGTGGGTGGCATATGAGCTAAATCGAAGTCATCTTACCTATGATGACAGGGAGCGTCCTGATTATATAGAAGATCCTAAAGTAAGCACTAAATCTGCTGATTGGAGAAATTATAAAGGCTCGGGATATGACAGGGGGCATCTTTGTCCGGCAGGAGACAGAAGGTTTTCAGTTTATGCCTATAATGAAACTTTTTATACCAGCAATATTACACCTCAAAAGAATGATTTTAATTCCGGGATATGGAACCAATTGGAAAAGAAGATAAGAAGTTGGAGTAAACAATATGAGCGCCTGTACATTATTACCGGGGGAATTCTGGAAAAAGGCCTTCCGACGATTGGAGAAGAAGATGTGGCAGTCCCGAAAATGTATTATAAAATTGTAGTCAAAGAAGAGGGTAAGGATATAAAAGTTCTTGCTTTTCTAATTCCTCATAAGGATACCAGGGAACCGCTTATAAATTTTTTGGTGACCATAGATGATTTGGAGGAGGTTAGCGGGATAGATTTTTTTAATAAAATGGATAAGAATATAGAAACTCGCCTGGAACAAAGTATAAATACAAATCATTGGAGCTTCTAGCCCCACTCATTTAGCCTGTTAGCATCTAATTTCAGGAATATAAATAAAAGAATTGTAAATCCTAAAAGACCGGAGCCTCCGTAACTGAAGAAAGGTAATGGAATGCCAATTGTCGGGAGTACGCCAATGACCATTCCTATATTGATAAAGTAATGAATCAGCAATATAGATATTACTCCGTATCCATACATTCGGCTAAAATCATTTTTTTGCCTTTCGGCCAGATAAACCAGTCGTAAAAGTAACATGGTAAAGAGAATCACAACGATGGTTGTGCCCAGAAATCCCCACTCTTCACCCACAGTACTAAAAATATAATCTGTATGCTGTTCAGGTACAAAATCGCCCTTTGTTCTGGTACCTTCTAAAAAGCCTTTGCCAAAGAAACCACCAGATTCAATAGCCTTTTCAGATTGGTACGTATTATAGCCTATAGTTTTACGAATTTCTTCGAGTTTATCAGGATCTTTTTCCAACCGAAGCCAAAGGCTGAATCTATCTCTGTGACGTTGCTCAAAAATATTATTGAAAACAAAATTAACAGATAACGAAAAGGCGATTGAAATAACAAAAACGCTTACTAATGGTAAGATGGGAACTTTAAAAGAGGCTTTTTTCATTAAGAAGAAAAGAGCAATTATTAAGGCCAGGCCAATTCCTACCCAGATTGTTCCGAACATCAGTGTGGTTATAAAAATTACAACAGCTAAAAGGGCAATGCCAAGGTAATACAATGGTAACCCCTCTCTGAAAAGGACAAAGATCAGGGAGAAAAATACCAACGCACTGCCCGGATCTGGTTGTGGAATAATTAAAAAGGCCGGAATTAAAATAATTAAAAAAGAATAATATTGATCTTTCCGGTTTTTAATATCTGTTTGAATATCACTTAAATACTTAGCTAAAGCTAAAGCGGTGGCCACTTTGGCCAGCTCAGAAGGTTGAAAATTAAAAAATCCCAGGTTGTACCATGAAGTTGCTCCGGCAATGGTCTTGCCAAAGACAAAAAGGCCTAAAAGAAGGACCATAGAAATTATGTACAAAACACTGGAAAAACGTTCATAAAAACTGGCCTCGAGAGCAAGTATAACCAAGATACTTATGAGGCTTAACCCAATAAAAATCAATTGTTTTCCGTATAACTGACTAAAATCGAAAACAGAGAAGTTGATTCCTGAAAATGTACTGGAATAGATATTTATCCAACCTATCCCAACTAATAAAAGGTAAAATAAAACGGTAAGCCAGTCAATTCGTTTAAATACTTTCCTACCAGACATACTCATTTATCTTGAATTCTTCTCCGCTGTATGGCTTGGCATATTCATGTTCAAGAGTTTTGTCGAGCATTCTTTTTTCAAGATCCTTTCTTGTAATAGTTCCTTTTAGGTATTTTTCTATTAATAGAGACGCTATATGTCCTGCATATCTTGAGCCATAATAGCCATTTTCAATATAAACTGCCAAGGCAATTTTTGGATTATCTACCGGAGCAAAAGCCACAAATACAGAATGATCTGTAAGTTGTACACGTACAGTATCTATTTTTGTATAATTCTCTACAGTACCTGTTTTGCCTGCAATTTCTATTCCGGGTATTTGTACCCATCTGGCTGTACCTTTTTTATACACATCGGCCATGCCTCTAACAACAGGGTCAAAATGCTTTTTGTCAATTGTGGTATACTTGGGTTGTATGTATTCCGGAATGCTTATATCCTTACCTTCAACTTTCTTCAGAATATGAGGCGTATAATAATAACCACGGTTTGCAATAGCTGCTGTCATATTTGCCAGCTGTACCGGTGTTGCTGCAATTTCTCCCTGACCAATGGAATTAGAAATGATATAGGATGAAGACCAACGATCATCTCCATACCATTTGTCATAATACTCCTTACCCGGGATTCTTCCAGGTCTACCAGTAGGAAGATCATATCCTAAAAAATTTCCGAGGCCAAAACTATTCATATGTTTTTCCCAGACATCCTGACCTTCATCTGAAGTAGGAAATTTTTCATAAATTTTTCGAAATGTACCCGCGAAGTATGCATTACAAGATTTATAAATACCACTGTTCAAATTTCTTATTCCACCCCCGCAATGACAGCCCCTCTTTGTTTTACCTACATAAAATCCGTTATAACAGCGAATAGTTGTACTTGGCTGGATGACCCCTTCCTGCAATGCAACCAGGGCATTTAATGTTTTAAATGGTGATCCCGGAGAGCCTTCAGCCGAAATAGATCTATCAAACAGGGGTTTGGATATAGTATCATAATGTAGTTTGCTATAGTTTTTTGAGCGTTCCCTGCCTACAAGTAGTGCCGGATCATAGGTTGGTCCTGAGATCATAGCTAATATTTCTCCGGAAGATGGTTCTATTGCGACAATTCCACCCCATTTCCCATGCATAAGTAGCTCCCCATATTCCTGGAGTTCCTTGTCAAGGGTGAGGCTTATTTCCTTGCCTTGTTCCGGAAGCGTGTCCAGAATTCCACCTTTATAGGGGCCTATATCTCTGTTAAATCTGTCTTTCTGAATATATTGTACCCCTTTTCTGCCTCTTAAAATTTCCTCATATTGCTGCTCTACGCCTTTACCACCGGTTAATTCTCCCTGCACGTAATAAGGATTTCTCTCCAGGTCACGTTCATTTACCTCTCTAATATATCCCAAGACATTAGCAGCCGCTTTAGTATCGTAATATCTTAAAGATCTTTTTTGAATATAAAATCCTTCATATTTCCTCATTTTCTCCTGAAGCATAGCATAATCTTCTTTTGAAAGTTGAGGCACTAATACTGAAGGTAATCTTGGAGAATATATTCTGGCTTTCCGGAGTTTTTGTACAAACTTTTCCTTATCTATTCCTAAAAGGCCGCAAAACTCAAGGGTATCCAAGGGTTTCACTTCCCTTGGAATCACCATAACATCATAGGCAGGATCATTTCCTACTAAAAGTTTCCCGTTCCTGTCATATATGTATCCCCTCTCCGGATAATCATAGATCGCTTTAATCGCAGGATCTTCCAAAACCTGATCTGGAGAAAAGCTAAATATTTGCAAATAGGATAGTCTACCAATAAAGGTAATACCGATAAGGACGATTATTGACGATAATAATATTTTTTTCATTGAAATTTAGCTTTCAATATTTCGCTGGAATGCCTCTCATTCTTTCCTTATACTGAAAAGTGAACCAAAAAGTAAACACAGTATTAGTGTGGCAATTCCGGTAAAAATAACCTTCTTTAAAATTAGCAGCAAATTTGATAAACTGAAAATTTCCAAAGTAAAGAAAATAACATGATGGACTATAATTAATAACGTCAAAAAAGTAATTTGTTGTACCCTGGTAGTATTAGATAATTTAAAACTTTGAAATTCGTAATTGACCCCAAAAACAAAACGCATAATAGTAGGTCGCAAATAAGCTATAGTAGCAGTAGATGCTGCGTTTAAAGCCATAGTGTCTGAAAAAAAATCAATGGACAAACCCAGTAAAAATCCTGTAAATATAAAAACCGATCTATTTTCCTTTATTGGATACCAATAGAGGAAAAGAATATAGACCATTGGATTTATAAAGCCAAAAAAATTCAGCCTGTTAAATACTAAGACCTGAACGAGGACAAGTAAGGCGAATCTAATAAAATTGATATAGTAATAACTACTGGTCATTGGCAATTTTAGCTTCGAGCTCTAAGATCTCAGGTCTGTTTTTGTTATTAATGATATAGATATTTTTAACATTGGACATATCGTTAAAAAGTTCTACATCTATGCTATAAAAACTTTTCGATACATTCAAGTCGAATTTTTTAATAGTCCCAATCGGAATATTCTCCGGAAAAATACTCGACATGGCCCCTGTAACTATGGTATCACCAACTAATAGAGGTACCAATCTGGGAATATCTTCCAGTTTTACCTGGTTATAGCCCCGTCCGTCCCAAACTAAAGATCCAAAATAATTTGTATTCTTAATTTTGGCATTTATATTAGATTTGGTATTTAATATACTTTGAACAGAGGCATAATTTTTTGTGGTATGCTCAACAATCCCAAGAATTCCCTTGGCTGTAATTACACCCATATCCTGTTTAATGCCATGGTTTGTTCCCCTGTTTATAGTTATATAATTATTCGGACTTGAATAACTGTTTTTAATAATTCTTCCGGGAGTAATTGCAAAATCAAATTTGGTTGTATCTAATTGTACACTGTCTTCAATATTTGGATTGAAAAGTAAAATTCGCAGCTTCTTGTTTTCTTCAACCAGTTTTTTGTTTTCCTCATTCAGGTTAAAATATTGTGTAATACCATCTGCAGTATTGTAGATAGATCCGGATATTCGGTTTGAAGAATTAAAGAATTTCGATCGATGATAAGAATGAGAATCAATAGTAAAGCCCAGAGAAATTAAAAGCAATAATAAGTAAAGCAGCGAGGTTTTATACCTAATGATAAAATTGATTATCTGCTGCATTCACTTGTTATGTTAAGCGTTTAAAATGAGATGCCAAGTCTTAACTTAAATCCTCACCGAATTCAGGTTATTTTATAAGAATACTTTTATAGCGTTCCAGGTTTTTAAGCGCTATGCCGGTTCCTCTTACAACAGCTCTCAATGGGTCTTCTGCAATATAAACAGGTAGATCTGTCTTTTGGGATAACCTTCTATCCAATCCGCGAAGCATTGATCCGCCACCGGCCATGTAAATACCCGTATTATAAATATCTGCCGCTAATTCCGGAGGAGTTTGTGATAAAGTTTCCATTACAGCATCTTCTACCCGTAAAATAGACTTGTCTAAGGCTTTGGCAATTTCTCTGAATGAAATAGAAACCTGTTTTGGTTTACCTGTAAGCAAATCCCGACCTTGCACAGACATCTCATCTGGTGGAGATTGAAGATCCTCGGTGGCAGAACCTATGGTTATTTTAATATTCTCTGCTGTACTTTCCCCTACGTATAGATTATGCTGGGTGCGCATATAATAGATGATGTCATTCGTAAATACATCGCCCGCTATTTTAACTGATTTGTCACAAACAATTCCTCCTAAAGCAATTACCGCTATTTCCGTCGTTCCACCACCTATATCCACAATCATATTACCCTTGGGCTGCATAATATCCAGGCCAATACCTATTGCTGCCGCCATAGGTTCATGTATAAGGTAAACTTCCTTTCCATTTACCCGCTCTGCAGATTCCTTTACTGCACGCATTTCCACTTCTGTAATACCTGAAGGAATACATATTACCATCCGCAATGCAGGTGGAAACCATTTTTTCTTCAGGGCAGGTATGTTCTTAATGAACATATTGATCATTTTTTCAGAAGCATCAAAATCTGCGATCACCCCATCCTTGAGAGGTCGGATGGTTTTAATATTTTCATGGGTTTTTCCCTGCATCATATTGGCTTCCTTGCCCACTGCAATTATTTTACCAGTTATCCTGTCTCTTGCAACAATAGACGGACTGTCCACAACTACCTTGTCATCATGGATAATAAGAGTATTTGCAGTGCCCAGGTCGATAGCTATTTCTTCAGTTAAGAAATCAAAAAATCCCATTCGCGTTAATTTGGTTTCGGTTTAAAAGGTGTATTTCATCGACAAAAGTAGTAAAATTAATGCTTAAAATGACGAGTGCCCGTCATTACCATTGACATTCCATTTTCGTTACAATAATCGACGCTCAGTTGATCCTTAATTGAGCCTCCCGGTTGAATAACGCTTTTAATACCATTATTATTTGAAATCTCGACACAATCGGGAAAAGGGAAAAAGGCATCACTGGCCATTACCGCTCCTTCTAAATTAAAATTAAAGGATTTTGCCTTGTGAATGGCTTGGTTTAAGGCATCTACCCTTGAAGTTTGACCTGTTCCACTTGCACATAATTGTTTGTTCTTTGCCAGGACAATGGTGTTGGATTTTGTATGCTTGCATAACTTGGAAGCAAAAATGAGATCATCTAATTCTTCCTGACTCGGTTTCCTGGTGGTCACATATTCCAGATCCTCCAGCGTATCCGTTTTAAAATCTTTATCCTGAACAAGAATACCATTCAAACAAGTCCTGACAAGAGTATTTGGGAGAGGTGTTTCTTTTTGAATCAGAACAATTCTATTCTTCTTACCTTTTAAAATAGCTAATGCCTCATCATCATAACCAGGGGCAATAACTACCTCACAGAATAAATTATGAATTTCCTTAGCTGTGGGGACGTCGATTTTTACATTGCTCATCAAGATGCCTCCAAAAGCGGATACCGGATCTCCTGCCAATGCATCAACATATGCCTGGTGGATAGTGCTTCTGGTAGCTAATCCACATGCATTGTTATGTTTTAGAATGGCAAAAGTAGGATCGTCGTTTTTAAATTCATTCATTAAATTCAACGCGGCGTCAACATCCAATAAATTATTATAGGATAGTTCCTTACCGTGCAGTTTAGTGAAAATGGCCTCAAAATCACCAAAAAAGAATCCTTTCTGATGTGGGTTTTCGCCATATCGCAAAACTTTAGCCCTGGTTTCACTAATCTTTAAAGCAGCTTCCTTGTGATCCTTATTAAAATAGTTAAAAATGGCGGTATCATAATGCGAAGAAACATTAAATGCCTTTGTGGCAAAATGTCTTCTGTCTTCGATCGTGCTCTCTCCTACTTTAGTATTAATTAATTCTAAGAATTCTGCGTAATCTTCCATTGAAGAAACGCATAAAACATCCTTATAATTTTTTGCTGCAGCACGTATCAGGGAGATACCACCTATATCAATCTTTTCTATGATTTCCTGTTCAGAAGCACCATCACTTACCGTTTTTTCAAAGGGATAGAGATCCACGATAATAACATCCAATTGTGGGATATCAAATTCTTCTAATTGAGCAACATCACTTTCGTTATCCTGTCTGTTTAAAATACCTCCAAATACCTTCGGATGTAATGTTTTTACCCTTCCGCCCAAAATTGAGGGATAGCTGGTTACCTCCTCTACGGGAATTACATCAATACCCAATTCTCTTATAAATTTTTCAGTACCTCCTGTGGAATAAATGGAAATTCCCAGCTCGTAAAATTTCCTTACTATGGGTTCAAGTCCGTCTTTGTGAAATACAGAAATTAATGCTGAATTAATTTTTTTTGTTGTGCTCATTTTGTGTTGCTTAAATAGAAGTCCTAAAGGACACAAATGTAATTTTTTTGAAGCTACAAATGAGATCGTGTTATTAACAAAAGAGTTAAAGTTTTAAAGAATTTTAGCTACCTCTTTATTAACGAATTCTAAAAATTCCTCATCATCCTTACTAAAAGGGTCCGCGGTATTGGAATCTATATCAATTTGGCCAATATTCTCTCCATTTACAAACAGGGGAACAACAATTTCAGCTTTTACATTAATGCTGCAGGCAATATAATTATCCTGAGCTTTTACATCCGGGACCACAAAGTTTTCATTGCTAAGGGCAACCTGGCCACAAATTCCTTTGCCAAAAGGGATTATCGTATGGTCTGTAGGTTCCCCGGAATAAGGACCAAGTTTTAGCTCCTCTTTAGTTCCATTCTTAAAGTAAAAGCCTACCCAGTCATAATATGAAATATTTTCTCGCAACAGATCACAGATTTGTTGAAGGCGTATCTTTATTTCAACATCTTCGCTATTTACAATAGCTTCTATTTTTGGCCGCAATGGACTTAACATATTATTTTTTATGTAAAAGTATTCAAAATGTAGATTTTTATAATGACGTTTTAAACAAATCTTAGCGAAATGATCTCTTCAATTATAGCGTATGAATATTTAAACTTTTGTTAACCAATACAATAAAAGACAAATTTTCGTAGTTTTGTATTACTGATGAAGGAAACTTTGCGTCAAATAGTATCTTTTACCATGGCACTTTTGGTGTTATTCTCTACCATGTCTTTTACGGTAGATATGCATTATTGTGGTGACCAGTTGGTGGATTTTAGTTTTTTTAAAACTGCAGAAAACTGTGCAATGAAAGCCAGTTCTTCTAAATCAACAGGAGAGACTTCCATTATGGAAATGGAGATGGATTGCTGCACCGATTTGGAAATAGTTCTGGAAGGTCAGGATGATCTGAAAATTTCTTTTGATCAATTCACTTTTGAGCAGCAGATCTTCATCTCAACATTCTATTACACTTATGTTAACTTATTTGAAACGGTTGATAAAAACCTCATTTTTTTCAAAGAGTATTCCCCACCCCTCCTGATCAGGGATATACAAATTCTCGATCAGACTTTTCTCATTTGATTTTTAAACATTGAAATTATAGCCCGACAGTTCTTACTGTTTAATGGGCTTAAGCTGTTGATTATATTATTGGTCAACTTCAGTTTCCAACTGTTTAATAATCAATTCATATGCTAAACAAGGGCATTAAATTTCTCATAAATAATAAACTGATTGCTGTTCTGATGCTTGTCCTATTTGTAGGATGGGGAATTGTGAACGCCCCTTTTAACTGGGACATTGGATTTTTACCAAGTAATCCCGTGGCGGTGGATGCTATTCCGGATATAGGCGAGAACCAACAAATTGTTTTTACCAAATGGCCCGGTCGTTCTCCCCAGGATATTGAAGACCAGATTTCCTATCCGTTAACAACATCTTTATTGGGCATACCGGGAGTCAGAACAATACGCAGTTCCTCAATGTTCGGATTTTCGAGCATCTACATTATTTTTGAAGAGGATATTGAATTCTATTGGAGCCGTAGCCGAATTCTTGAAAAACTGAACTCGCTGCCGAGTAATTTATTACCGGAGGGAGTAAACCCTGCCCTGGGGCCTGATGCAACTGGCCTGGGACAAATATTCTGGTACACACTGGAAGGCAGGGATGAAGAAGGAAATGTCACAGGTGGCTGGGATTTGCAGGAATTGCGAAGTATTCAGGACTACTATGTAAAATATGCCCTTTCGGCAGCAAGCGGCGTCTCCGAAGTAGCTTCTATCGGTGGTTATGTACAGGAATACCAGATTGATGTTAATCCTGAATTGATGAAGCAGTATAATATAGGTCTTCATGAGGTGGTTAATGCAGTCAAAAAGAGTAATCGTGATATTGGTGCGCAGACCCTGGAAATCAATCAGGCTGAATACCTGGTTAGAGGTCTTGGCTATGTGAAATCTTTGGAAGACATAAAAAATGCCGTAGTCACTTCGGAGGATTATACTTCCATTCGTATAAAGGATATTGCTAATGTTTCGCTGGGACCGGCTGTTCGCCGTGGTATTCTCGATAAGGAAGGTGCAGAAGTTGTTGGGGGGGTTGTCGTGGCCAGATATGGAGCAAACCCGTTAGAGGTTATCAATAATGTAAAGGAAAAAATAAAGGAACTGAGTTCGGGTTTACCATCCAAAGAATTGGCAGACGGCAGTACATCTCAATTGACCATAGTGCCTTTTTATGATCGTACGGAACTGATACAAGAAACCCTGGGAACGCTCAATGACGCCTTGACCCTGGAAATACTAATTACCATATTGGTCATCATTGTTATGGTATTCAACTTACGGGCTTCTATTCTTATATCAGGTTTGTTGCCGGTGGCGGTTTTGATGGTTTTCGTTGCCATGAAACTTTTTAATGTGGATGCCAATATAGTGGCACTTTCCGGAATTGCAATTGCAATCGGAACCATGGTGGACGTGGGTGTCATCCTTTCCGAAAATATCATCCGACATCTGGACGAGAATGGAGAAAAACTGCCCATAAACACGGTTGTATATAATGCTTCCGCCGAAGTTTCCGGTGCTATCGTTACGGCGGTTATGACCACCATTATCAGTTTCATTCCGGTATTTACGATGATAGGGGCCGAAGGAAAGCTATTCCGACCGTTAGCTTTTACAAAAACCTTTGCTTTGACTGCATCCATAATAGTCGCTTTGTTTCTCATACCTCCTTTTGCCGCCTTTCTCTTTAGAAAGAAAAGCGTTAAAAACAACTTGGGTTATTTCATCAATGGAATTTTTGCCTTTCTAGGGGTTCTTGCCGTTGTCTATGGTTATTGGCCAGGATTAGTATTAATTGCATTTGGAATAGTTGGGCTGTTAAAGAATCCTGAACTGGCATCACGTTTGTTCAGCGGGTTCTCTTTAAGCGAAAAACGTGCAAACCTGATCAATATCGGAATCTCAGTTTTGGTCATCATTTTCCTACTGGCAGAATATTGGCGGCCTTTGGGTTTGGACAAGAATATTTTCTGGAATTTAGTGTTTGTAGCGCTAATCTGTTTTGGTCTTTTGGCGGTATTCATAACCTTTCGCAAATACTACACAACTATCTTGCGTTGGGCCTTGAATAACAAATTGCTGTTTCTGTCCATTCCAACCGTTATTGTCGTTTTCGGAGTACTTATCATGCAAAATACGAGCAAGGAGTTTATGCCCTCCTTAAACGAAGGTTCTTTTTTGTTGATGCCCACATCCCTTCCCCATGCAGGGGCGGAAGAAAATAAAAGGGTGTTGCAACAATTGGATATGGCCGTAGCCACTATCCCTGAAATCGAAACGGTAGTTGGTAAGGCAGGGCGCACGGAATCCGCACTGGATCCTGCACCATTATCCATGTACGAAAATATGATTCAGTACAAACCTGAATACCTACTGAACGAAGCTGGTAAACAGCAACGCTTTAAGGTAAATGATGACGGACTATTCGTTTTAAATAATGGAAATTTTGTTTTAAACCCGAATACGGTACTTCATGAAAACGCTCGCGATTACAAGGAAACGGATTTTGAAGATTTCTCGGAAATCGGTTTTGATAATTTGGTTCCCGATCCCGCTGGGGAATATTACCGTAATTGGCGACCAGCAATACAATCCTCCGATGATATTTGGAACGAAATTATTCGTGTAACTCGTTTGCCAGGAGTTACTTCCGCCCCCAAATTACAGCCTATTGAAACGCGGTTGGTTATGCTCCAAACAGGAATGCGGGCACCGATGGGTATCAAGGTCAGGGGTCAGGATTTAAGGCAAATAGAAGCCTTTGGTATCCAACTGGAAAATATTCTAAAAGAGGCTGAAGGGGTTAAAGATGAAGCAGTATTTGCCGATAGGATAGTTGGCAAACCTTACCTGCTGATTGATATTGATAGGGAAGCTCTCGTCAGATATGGTATCCAAATTGAAGATGTGCAACAGGTGTTAGAAGTGGCCGTTGGTGGTATGATATTGACCCGGACGGTGGAGGGCAGGGAACGCTATGGGGTTCGGGTACGCTACCCAAGGGAGCTCCGTGAAAATCCAACCGACATAAAGAACATTTATGTTCCGGTGGCAAAGGGCAATTCTGTTCCTTTGAGCGAACTGGTTAGCATCCGCTATGAAAAAGGGCCTCAGGTCATCAAAAGCGAGGATACTTTTTTGGTAGGCTATGTGTTGTTCGATAAGATAGACGGTTTTGCCGAAGTCAATGTAGTAGAGAACGCGCAGGCCCTTATCCAACAAAAAATAGACACCGGAGAACTGGTAGTTCCCAATGGCATCAACTATCAATTTACAGGTACCTATGAAAATCAGCTACGGGCAGAAAAAACTTTATCTGTAGTCGTGCCATTGGCTTTGCTTATTATCTTTTTGATTCTGTATTTCCAGTTCCGTTCGGTGTCCACTTCGCTTATGGTTTTTACGGGAATCGCCGTGGCTTTTGCCGGAGGTTTTATTATGATTTGGTTCTATGGACAGGATTGGTTCTTGAATTTCAATTTCTTTGGTGAGAATTTACGCGATATGTTTCAAATGCATACTATTAATTTAAGCGTAGCAGTTTGGGTAGGATTTATTGCCCTTTTTGGGATAGCCACAGATGATGGCGTGGTCATGGCCACATACCTGACCCAGACCTTTGACCGAAACAAACCCAGCACCTTGGAAGCCATTAGGGCATCGGTGGTAGAAGCAGGGGAAAAACGGATACGTCCTTGCTTGATGACTACGGCAACGACCATACTGGCCCTATTACCCGTATTGACTTCTACAGGCAGGGGAAGTGATATTATGATTCCTATGGCCATACCCTCTTTCGGTGGTATGTTGATAGCCCTGATAACCCTTTTAGTGGTTCCGGTATTGTATAGTTGGAAAAGCGAGTGGCAACTTAAAAGATTAAATACATGAAAACTATTACTACCATAGTAACAGGATTATTAGTGGTTATGGCTGTACAAGGTCAAACCCTGGACTCCTATATTCAGGAGGCCGAAAGCAGGAATCCCGAAGTGCAGGCATTTGAACTCCGATACAATATCTCGAAGGAGAAAGTGGACGAAGCGGATGCTTTCCCCAAAACGGAAGTGAGCGCAGGGGTTTTTGTCAGCGAACCTGAAACGAGAACGGGTGCACAAAAAGCGCGGTTTTCGGTCAAACAGATGCTTCCCTGGTTTGGGACCATAACATTGCGGGAAAACTATGCAAGTTCCCTGGCCGAAGTAGATTATTTGGACATCGTGATTACCAAAAGAAAATTGCGTTTATCAGTGTCACAATCCTATTATGAACTGTACGCCATCAAGGAAAAGCAAGTGGTATTAGGGGAAAATATCCAACTCCTGAAGACCTATGAAAAGTTGGCGCTGACCTCGGTTGAAGTCGGTGGCGCATCTGCAGTTGATGTCCTAAGACTCCAAATCAGACAGAATGAACTTAAAGAAGCTAAATTGGTCCTGGAGCAGGAATATCGGGCGGTCCAAACACAGTTCAATAATTTCTTGAACCGGAATGAAAACACCGCTATTGCCGTTGTGGATGCCTTATCGGTAGAAGAACCTATTGAAATCCAGCAGGTTCAATTAGAACTGCATCCGGAATTAGAAAAATATGATAGGCTGTATGAATCGGTAGCACATTCCGAAGTTTTAAATCAAAAGGAGGCAAATCCCAATCTCGGTTTTGGGTTGGATTATATACCAGTAGCTAAGAGACCAGGTGTAGACTTTAGTGATAATGGGAAAGATATTCTCATGCCGATGGTTTCCTTGTCCATTCCCATTTTCAACAATAATTATAAATCGAGAACCGTACAGAATGAATTGCAACAAGAGGAAATCTATGCGCAAAAAGCGAATCGAAGAAATCTGTTGGAAACTATTTTGAGCGATGCACTTACCAAAAAGGAAGCGTCCTATATAAAATACAATACGCAACTAAGGAATTTGGAACAAGCCAAAGATGCAGAGGAAATTCTTATAAAAAACTATGAAACAGGTACCATAGATTTCAATGATGTACTGGACATCCAGGAACTGCAATTGCGCTTTCAGGTGAACCTGGTAGAGGCCGTCAAAAATTATTATGTTCAAACAGCCATCATCAATTATTTAACGAATCAATAAAAAACACAATTACATAATTATCAATTTTCAATAAAACTCTAAAAAAATAAAAAGATGAAACGAAATGTAAGCGTAACAATCACAACTATCATTGTCATTTCTTTGGCCTCATGTGGGGATACAACGAAAAAGCAGGATAATAAAATGAGTTCACCAGCAGGAATCGAGGCTAAAAAAGAAAACAGCCCTGAAATAGCCGATGCCTCCTTTTCAGATGGAATGACCGGAAAAGTGTTCCAAAATTATCAGCAGATTCGAGTGGCTTTGGTCAACTCTAATCCCAACGAGGTGAACCTTGCTGCCGGAAATCTTGCTGAAAGTTTTGCCGGGGAAAGGGAGGAAATGAAGTCGATGGCCATAGCCATGGCCGATGCCAAAGACATTGAAAAACAAAGGGAGCTATTTTCCCAGTTTACAGAGAAGGTGGAACCCTTGTTCAAAGAATCTATTTCTGAAGGTGCCATGTACAAGCAGTTTTGCCCTATGGCCTTTGAAGGGAAAGGGGGCTATTGGATTTCCAATGTAGAAGAAATCAGAAATCCGTATTACGGAGAGAAGATGCTGAAATGTGGAAAAGTTACTGAAACCATAAAAAAGTAAAATTTGAAACACACCTATCACATATACGGAATGACCTGTAATGGCTGCAGAAACCATGTTCAGGAAACACTTGTAAAAGTGAAGGGTGTAACCGTGGTTTTAGTAGATTTAGAAAAAGAGGAGGCAACCATTGAGATGGAAAATCACATTCCCATCGACAAGTTACAAGAGGCTTTGAAAAATGGTGGAGGTGGATATAGCATCTATGAGCTAGGCAAACATCAACATACAGAAGAAAATAAAACGGAAATACCCAATGGAAAAGGTACGGGGACATTTTATTGCCCGATGCATTGTGAAGGCGATAAGACCTATGATCAACCCGGGGATTGTCCTGTCTGCGGAATGGATTTGATAGAGGAACAAAATGTCTCGTTCACAGCTTCAAACCAATACACCTGCCCTATGCATCCTGAAATCGTCAGGGATGAACCGGGTAGTTGTCCTATCTGTGGGATGGATCTCGTACTAAGGCAACCAGATCGTTCGTCAGAGGATAAGAACTATAAAAAGTTGCTTAAAAAGTTTTGGATTGCGGTGGCCTTTACCTTACCCATCTTTGTGATTGCGATGTCCGAGATGTTGCCTGATAATCCGTTTTATGATGTCATGGAGCAGAAAAACTGGAACTGGATACAATTCGCACTTTCCCTTCCTGTAGTGTTCTATGCAACATGGATGTTCTTTGAACGAGCTTATCGCTCCATCAGGACGTGGAACCTCAATATGTTTACCCTAATAGGAATAGGAGCAGGGGTGGCCTGGCTCTTCAGTGTATTCGGAATGCTCTTTCCAGACTTTTTCCCGGCCCAATTCAAAACGGAATCGGGAAGCGTTCACGTCTATTTTGAAGCTGCTGCTGTCATTCTTACCCTGGTATTGTTAGGGCAAGTATTGGAGGCAAGGGCACATAGTAAAACAAATTCCGCAGTAAAGGAATTGTTGAAGATGGCTCCCAATAAGGCTGTTAGGGTTGTTAATGATCAGGAAGAGGAAGTTGCCATAGATCAGATACAATTGGGCGATATATTAAGGGTAAAACCAGGCGACAAAATTCCTGTGGATGGTGTAATTGCGGAAGGCGAGACCTCCATTGATGAATCCATGATTACGGGCGAACCCATTCCTGTAAGCAAAAGCCTTGGCGACAAAGTACGTAGCGGAACTATCAACGGTAATCAGTCCTTTTTGATGAAGGCAGAAAAAGTTGGATCGGATACCTTACTCTCCCAAATTATCCAAATGGTCAATGATGCGAGTCGTAGCCGTGCACCTATTCAGAAGTTGGCGGATACAGTTTCGGGCTATTTTGTTCCGTTGGTCGTTATTATAGCGGTCATCACTTTTATAGTCTGGGTGGTATGGGGACCTGAGCCTGCCTATGTCTATGCCCTCGTCAATGCGATTGCGGTTTTGATAATTGCTTGCCCATGTGCGTTGGGATTAGCTACGCCGATGTCGGTCATGGTTGGTGTGGGCAAGGGCGCACAGAATGGGGTGCTTATCAAGAATGCCGAAGCCCTGGAAAAGATGAATAAGGTAGATACTTTGATTATAGATAAGACCGGAACCATTACGGAAGGAAAACCAACGGTTGAAAAAGTAGGTGCATTCGGGGATAATTTTAGCGAAAAAGATGTTTTACAATACATCGTATCCCTGAACAGCCTGAGCGAACATCCCTTAGCGGAAGCCACCATAAAATATGGTAAAAAACAAGAGGTGGTATTCCTCAAAGCTGATGGTTTCAATGCGGTAACAGGCAAAGGCGTTGAAGGAAATGTGAACGGAAGGAAAACGGCTCTGGGCAATACCAAAATGATGGAACTGGCCAATGCATCTCTTTTAGAGGTAATGGAAAACGAAGTCCAGACCTACCAAAAACAAGGTAAAACAGTTTCTTATCTGTCCATTGATCAAAAAGCCGCAGGCTATATTGTTATTGGCGATAAAATAAAAGGATCAAGTGCGAGGGCAATCAAGGAATTGCAGGGCAAAGGAATCGCAGTCATTATGCTCACAGGCGATAATTACGATACCGCGCAGGCGGTGGCAGGCGAACTCCATCTGGCTGATTTTAAGGCGGGAATGCTCCCTGAGGATAAGTTAAACGAAGTAGCGCGACTTCAGGGAAATGGAAAAGTAGTTGCCATGGCAGGAGATGGTATAAACGATGCCCCGGCCCTGGCGAAAAGTGATGTAGGTATAGCTATGGGCACAGGAACAGACGTAGCTATTGAGAGTGCGGCCATTACTTTGGTAAAGGGCGATTTGCATGGAATTGTCAAGGCAAGAAACCTGAGCGAGAAGGTAATGAAGAACATCAAACAGAATCTTTTCTTCGCCCTGGTGTACAATACCCTTGGCGTACCGATTGCTGCGGGAGTTCTCTATCCCTTTTTCGGGATATTGCTTTCCCCGATGATAGCCGCTGCAGCCATGAGTTTTAGCTCTGTTTCTGTAATTGCTAATTCGCTTAGATTAAGAAATGCAACGATAGATTAAACCCATGATTAAAAGAAAAGACAAAAAAATAAATTTCGGCATTATGAAAAAAAATGTTCTTTACATCGGATTGGCAGTTATCGGAGGCTTGTTGGCCGGATACCTGATTTTTGGAAACAACTCAAATGAAGGTTTAGACGATGAACATGACCATAGCCAGGAAATGGTATCGGGCGAAATGTGGACATGCTCAATGCATCCGCAGATCATGCAAGCTGAACCGGGCGACTGCCCCATTTGTGGCATGGACCTTATACCTGCTGAATCCGAAGCGGATGGTTTAGCAATTGGCCAATTTAAATTGACAAAGAACGCCATGGCCCTGGCCAATATTGGCACTACCAGAGTCGGCCTGGGAACTTCGGGCGATAATACCCTTAAACTTTCAGGAAAAATAAAGGAGAACGAAAAAGCTATGGAAACACAGGCTTCTTACTTTGATGGACGGATAGAAAAGCTGTTTGTAAATTTTGAGGGCGAGGAAGTCAGAAGCGGGCAGCAACTGGCAACCATCTATTCCCCTGAATTGGTTTCGGCCCAACAGGAATTGATAACGGCCGCAAGCCTAAAGGAGTCTCAACCTGCTTTATACCAGGCCGTTCGCAATAAACTAAAACTTTGGAAACTATCCGAAAAACAAATTGAGCAGATTGAGAAAACAGCTAAGGTCAATGAGAATTTCCCTGTTTATGCCAACGTCTCAGGAACAGTTTCGGAAATTATGGTAAAAGCCGGCGACTATGTAAAACAAGGTTCGCCCTTATTTAAAATTGCTAATCTCAATACTGTTTGGGCAGTTTTTGATGCTTATGAAAATCAGGTCTCTCTTTTAAAGGAAGGCCAAAAAATCGATATCGTTACCAAGGCCTATCCGGATACCAGGTTCGATGCTAAAATTTCTTTTATAGATCCTGTACTGAATTCGGCAACAAGAACTATAGAGGTCAGAGCAGTTCTTCAAAACCCAAAAGGTCAATTAAAGCCGGGAATGTTCGTGGCCGGTATGATAGGACTTAGATCAAAAATGAAGGATGATATGATTGTAATTCCAGAAAGTGCTGTTCTTTGGACAGGGGAACGTTCGGTGGTCTATATCAAGACTGATCCGGAAAATCCAACTTTTGAAATGCGTGAAATAACTTTGGGCGATGCAATCAATGGAGGATATGTGGTTCTGTCTGGTTTAGAAAATGGGGAAGAAATCGTTACAAAAGGAACCTTTACGGTTGATGCTGCGGCCCAACTCAAAGGAAAAAAATCCATGATGAACGAAAAAGCAGAAAAAGTAATAACAGGCCATGAGGGTCAAGACTAGAAATTCACAACTTACTCTTTATCCTTGCAATAATTATAAGATCCTTCTATGTTTTGGATATTTACCCTTGTTGAGATTTGGTTATTCCTCCAAAGGTATTTAAGTTAAGAACTGCATCAGAATTTCGCCAAATCCTGCCCGGTAATTTTTTAGTTTAAATAAAAGGCAAATAATCTTATTTTTTTGAAACAGAGCTTGTCATTTAGTCCAATTTATTAAAAACTCTTAGATGGTGAGAACGTCATATTGGTTCTGCATTAGAAATTTTTTCCGCTTTACGAGTTTGATCAGCCAGTTTAGGATTGATACTTGCCACCGCATCATATTGGCGAAGGTGAACCCCTCCGGTAAGTTCTTTTAAAAAGTGAGAATGTTGAAGACGATCCATTATCGGGCCCTTGACTTCCGATAAATGGAGAGAAATCCCGCCATCTTTAAGTCTTTGGTTTATCGCTTCGAGGCTTTCAAGGGCAGAAAAATCAATATTGTTCACCGCCGGGCATTCGAGAATTACATGACGTACTTCTGGATTGGCGGCCACCTTTTCATTGACAAGGTCCTCTAGATATCGGGCATTTGGAAAATAAAGACTTTCATCAACACGCAGTGATAATATTTCAGGATCAGTGACTACTTTGTGTCTTTCAACATTACGGAAGGATGAGGTGCCGGGAATTTGTCCAACTACGGCCACGTGAGGCCTTGAGGTCTTATAAAGATGGAGGAAAATAGACAGGGTAACCCCGGCAATTAATCCCGGCTCTATCCCCATTATTAGGGTGACTACAATCGTTACCAGCATAGCTGCAAAATCGGTTTTGGCGTAGTCCCAGGTGTGTTTTAAGGCTGAGAAATCGACCAGAGACATTACCGCTACAATAATTGTTGCCGCAAGCGTTGCATTGGGTAAAAAGAACAGCAAGGGGGTTAGAAACAGGGTAGTAAGACCAATACCCACAGCGGTAAACACACCGGCGGCAGGAGTTTCGGCACCTGCATCAAAATTCACCACAGAGCGTGAAAATCCTCCGGTGACAGGAAAACCACCTGATACGGCTGAGCCAATATTCGCCGCACCAATAGCAATCAATTCCTGATCCGGGTCCACGCGTTGACGCTTTTTGGCTGCCAGGGTAAGGGCCACCGAAATGGACTCCACATAGCCCACTATTGAAATAAGAAGCGCCGGAACTAATATTTTTAACCATAGCGCAAAATCTAGGGGCGGCAGTTGAATTTTTGGCAGACCCTCAGGTACTTTTCCAACAATTTGGACCCCTTTATCAGCAAGGCCCATTAACCACACTATCACAATGGTAGCGATAATGGCGATCACTGGACCAATCTTTACCATAAGATCTGCCGTTTTGGGGCTGAGTTTTAATTTCAGCAACAAAGGTTTTAAACCGCTTCTCACCCAAAACAAGAAGATCAGTGAACCTATACCTATGGCTGCAGTAGCCCAATGAACATTTAAAATACTATGCCATAAGGAAATGGCGATGTCTAAAAAACTTTCTCCATGTGCGTTGATACCCAGAACCGGGCCCAATTGACCTGCAGCAATCTGCAAGCCCGAAGCTGTGATAAAACCGGCAATAACAGGGTGACTTAAGAAATTTGCCAAAAAACCGAGCTTCAGAAAGCCCATAGCCATCAAAAGCAAACCTGAGACCATAGCCAGGGCTATGGCAGCTCCATAATATTCAGGGCTTCCTTGTGAAGCGAGCTGTCCTGCCGCGGCAGCGGTCATCAAACTCGCTACGGCTACCGGGCCTACGGCAAGGGCACGGGTAGTCCCAAAAATAGCGTAAAGCACCAATGGGGCCATCGAGGCATATAAACCAATCTCTGGAGGTAATCCGGCCAACAGGGCATAGGCCAAAGAC
>NZ_JBATKE010000039.1:0-1643 GCF_049669105.1 Eudoraea sp. | reverse complement strand
CCGCGTAAGTGGCCCCAGGGCGCATGAAGCTCCACGACTACCAGCTCGCCGGCGTCCGCCACCTGGTCAGGAACCGCTACGCGGCCCTGCTGTGGGACCCCGGCATGGGCAAGACCCTGACCACCCTGGCCGCGTTCCGCGACATCCGCGGGACGCGGGTGCCGGCTGAGCTGCCGCTGCTGATCATCGCCCCGCTGTCGGTGGCGAAGGCGGTGTGGCAGGACGAGGTCGCGAAGTGGTTCCCGGACATGACCGTGCGCCTGCTGCACGGTCGCCTGAAGCAGGACAACCTCCGCCAGGGCGCCGACATCTTCGTCATCAATCCCGAGGGCCTGCCGTGGCTGTACCAGCAGGACGTCGAGTTCGCGGGCCTGGTGATCGATGAGCTGACGAAGTTCAAGGCCACCAACACGAAACGCTTCCGCGAGCTGCGCAAGCGCCTGAAGCGGTTCCGTTTCCGCTGGGGCCTGACAGGCACGCCCGCGCCCAATTCCATGATGGAGCTGTTCGGGCAGGTGATGGTGCTCGACGGCGGCGAGCGTTTGGGGCCGTACATCGGCCGTTTCAGGAACAGGTACTTCCGGCAGGCGGGGCCGTACGAGTGGGTCCTGCGCCAGGGCTCGGCCGACGCGATACGCGACAAGGTGCGCGACATCCTGTTCCACCTGGACGCTAAGGACTTCCTGGACGTGCCCGACCGCACCGACAACGCGATCCTCGTCAACATGCCCTCGACCGCGCAGCGGTTCTCCACGGAGCTGGAGAAGGAGCTGTACATGCAGTTCGGTGACGACGAGCTGACCGTCGCCCACGCCGGGGGCATGGTCAACAAGCTGCAACAGATCGCGCAGGGCTTTGTGTACCTGGACGACGGCAGCGTGATCGACCAGCACACGGCGAAGCTCGACCGGCTGGAGGACCTGGCGGAGGAGGTGGGCGGGCCGCTGTTCGTTGTCTACAAGTTCAAAGAGGACCTGCGCCGGCTGCAGGAGCGGTTCCCGCACGCGGTGGACCTGCGCGGCGACGTCCAGGGCATCGTCAGGCAGTGGAACGCGGGCGAGCTGCAGATGGTCCTGGCGCAGCCCCAGAGCGCCGGCCACGGCCTCAACATGCAGGCCGGCGGGCACACCGTCTGCTGGTACGCGCTCAACCACAGCCTGGAGCAGTACATCCAGGCGAACGGTCGCATCCACCGGCAGGGCCAGGAGCACCCCGTGGTGGTCCACCACCTGGTCGCCAGGGGCACCGTGGACGAGGACATCATGGAAGTACTGCGGGCCCGTGACAGCGCCCAGAACGCCCTCCTGGAGGGCCTGAGGAGGCGCATTGAAAGAGTCCTACATTGAGCGCAAGTGCGTGACCCTGGCGAAGACCCGGGGCTACGTCGGGATCAAGGTCGGCCTGTACGGCTGGCCCGACCGACTGTTCATTGGGCCGAAGGCCTACGTGTGGTGGGTGGAGTTCAAGCGCCCTGGCGGGAGGCCCACCAAGCTGCAGCTGGCGCGTATCGCGACCCTGCGCCGGCTCGGGTTCCGGGTAGACGTCGTAGATAATTTTGAAGTTTTTGTTGACGCGTTATGAGCCATATGATTCAATACGCACCATCAACTAAGGAGAACGAAATGAACATCAAAGCGCAACTG
>NZ_JBATKE010000038.1:0-2116 GCF_049669105.1 Eudoraea sp. | reverse complement strand
TGCCAGATCCTCCCATTGACGTGATGCTAATGCGACCACTGAATGGGCGCCGGGCATAATACCCCAGATTTCGAAAAATCCTTCCGGCGCAAAGGCCGCCGTCCATTCCCAGGGGCCGGTTCGCCCGATGTAGCGTGCCCCTTCTTCTTTTTCGTGTTCAAGGTAGATGGAGAAGAGTTCCCGGTTGGTGTCTCGATGGAATTGTTCTGTTTTTTGCTTTAAAAATCGGTGGTGATTGGAGGCGACTCGATCGGCGTTGATCTGCAGATGAGGGTGCAGCAGCGAACCGCCGGCTGACGGCAGGTGGTTTTGAGTGATGGCCGTGTAGACCGCCAGAGGATCATGGTTTTGAACACGTTCTAAATAATTGCGGCAATTGAGAAGGCTGTCGGTATATGAGGGAAGGGATGCCGTGCCGATTTCAACGAAATGATCATCATTGAACAAGCTGACGGCGGAATGGTTACCATAAGGATAAAGGTTTGGAAACAACAGGGAATCCCCCTGCATCATACGGCCATCCGGTGCCAGATCAGGGTCGAGGCGGGGTGTCTTCGCGGTTACTTGAGGCTGGCAGAATGGACAGGCCGCCCGATTGTCTTGGTCGGGCGGCGGCTCCGGCAACTCCTCGTTGCCGACATCTTTTTCGTTTACGCGGCTGAAGGCGATCCGGCAAGAACGTCCGGAAATCGGATGGGTTCGAATCTCGATCGGTTTTTCGACCCGCTGGCCGAAAGGATCGATAAAGGTGGCCGTAATCCGGCGAAATTCGAAGGTAAGGCCTGGGTCGGTCATCGACATTTGACCTCCTGTTAAAGCGTCTAAAGGCTTACTCAAAAACAAGGTTCAAGATGAATGTTTGTATCACACGCATCAGGACTTTTCCAACTGCAGGCGGGATGACGATAACCGAATTCATTCGGTGGATAGGATTCGGACCTTCAGTTGTCCGATCATATCGACGAGAGGCATCAAATCGGACAAGTTCTGGCCTTCCAATAATTTGATGTGGGTTGCATCGGCCGGTATTTGGCCAAGGGTCGGGTCGACGGCCACCCACCGACCGTCGACGATACTCTCGTTCCAGCTGTGATAGAGGAAACCGCGAAAGTCGGGGGCATAGACAATTCCATTGACGATGCGGGTGGGAATACCCAAGGTGCGGGCAAAAGCCGCATACAGTAAAGCGTGTCCCTGGCATTCGGCCCGGCCGCCCTTCAGGACGTCCAGCGCCGTGAACACATCGACCGGTTCCCTTGCGATGTTTTGGTGGATCCAGTCTAACAAGGCTTGAATGCGTTGAGGATCCCCATCCGCACCCGCAACGATTTTTTGAGCCAAACTGCTGATTTGAGGGTGTTGGGCTGAAATGGCAATCGTGGGTGCCAGATAGCGCGAAAGAGCTTCAACATCCAGCGGTACCGGGCCCTGGTTGCCTGGTTCGGGAGACGTTGATAAACGACAGATCGATCCGTTTCTACTGTGTGTGCACACCTGCCGGCCGTTATTCGGCAGGGCGACCGAGTCAGACAGTCCCGAAATGTGGACGATCAGCGTATGAATCCGGTCCGGATCGCTGATGACCGTATCACATTTAATCAGACTGAATTCCAGCATGTTTTCGTCTTTGTTGAGGGCCGCTTGTGCGAGGTATTTCCGGGCGACATCTTCGCTTTCAAGGACCGAGATGACGACTCCGTTCAAGGACATTTCCAGCAGCGGTTCTCCGCGGTCGTTCATCCAGGTTGTCACCGTTCCACCCTGGAACCGAGTTCTAATTTTAAATGCCGGTCCCCGGAACAGCTCGCTTTCCTCATAGGCCAAAATCTCCTGGACTACAGGCGCCAGTTTCTGCGTCTGCCCATCGTAAACCGTGTAATGGTACCGTCGGCCGACTTCCAGCCCGTGAAGAAACGGGTAGAGGCCAATGGCACTAGCGGGATAAATTTGTGTTTCCAGTGGTATGACTTGCGGTGTGGATTCTCCCCGGCTCCGAACAATAACGGTCAGCTGATTTGCCAACCGTTGACCGCTCAGACTCAGATGATTGCCGTCTATGTCGAATGCGTAGTCAAAGCGGATGAGGGACAGGTCGTCGGCCACCCGGTCAAAACCC
>NZ_JBATKE010000037.1:0-1925 GCF_049669105.1 Eudoraea sp. | reverse complement strand
GGTGTTGAAAGATCCAACGTCTGAAGGAACCTTAGAAGAAATCAAACAACAAGTAGCTTTTTCACTCGAACTTCGCGATGCCATAAACTTAGCGGTTACCATGATCAACGATATTGAAGGAATTCGTTCAGAACTGGCCGAAATTATCCCCAAATTAAAGAACAAGGATGATATTAAAAAAGCAGAACAGTTGCGAATATTGTCGGAATCTATTGCAGGAACCTTGTACGATATTCAACTTACCGGGGCAAGGGAAGATGCTTTTAGGGCACCGATGAAACTCTACGGAAGGCTGAGTGCCCTTGCTAGTGATATTACTGGTAATGGGGTCGACTTTAGGCCCACAGATCAGCAGCGAGAGGTCTATGCCATCTTCAATGAACGTTTAAAATCTATAGATAAGAAGTTCAGGGATTTTATGCAGGACGAAGTAAAAAATCTGAATATTCAATTAAAGAAAAGCGAACTTCAAATTCAATTAGCTAAGAAGATTAAATCATAACCAATTGCTGTGGTGCAAGGCGCTAAATAAAACTTACGGCAAAACGGGTTTATTTAATAGAATTAATGGAATTTGGAACTTAGAATTTATTCCCTCGTCTGGGGTTAACTTCACCCACATCTTCGTTCGTTTGACCAGGACGTCCTGGGTTGCAAATTCAAGATCTGTTTATTTAAAAGAATAATTGGAATTTGGTGCCTGGAATTTATTCCCTCAGGTGGGATTGACTCCCTCAACTTTCACCAAGGTTTCTGTTGACATATCTGGTCTTCTGACCCGGACCGAAGGAATCCGTAAGAGTCCTGTGAACTTTTACCCCGAGGGGCCAGCCGGCGGGGGGCAAGGTCCAAAAGTAAGATTGAAGTGCTTAAATAATAAACATTTATTTGAAATTGGATTTTTATTCTCAGCTGGGGTTGACTCACTCAACCTTCACCAAGGTTTTTGTTGGCATGTCCGGTCGTCTGACCCAGCCGCCCCGTAGTGCAAATGCTAAACTTTCACAACCTTCGGTTGCTAGTTTTTTCATTTCATCGAATCACTCGAGTAAACTGGGTGATTCTCATAAACAAAAAAACCCTGCCAGTTGGCAGGGTTTTGCGCTTTGTAAGTGACCTGGCTGGGGATTACTCACCGAGTTTATCATACCCATCAATCGCTGTCTTAATAAACGTAATACTCTGAATAACATGATATAATTTAAATCCCTGGTAAAGATATACCCGCTTTCGGACAAAATATTACACTGTTGGTCCTAAAACTATTTCAAAATCTGATAAATGGTTTATCTTATATTGAACTTCCCCAGTATCCCGGGCATTTTTATTTTATTCAGGGTATTTTTCTCATTTATAACCATTTAATTCTAACATCGTAACCTTTAAATATCTAAATATGAAAACTATCAATTATTATCTGCTAAAAGCTCTTTATGGAGTAAGTATTCTGGCTATGTTTTTACTCGCCTATTCCTGTAGCCAGGAAACCGTCTTAGACCCTGCTCAGAATGGCGCAGAAAATCTGAATGCCCGGGCCGCGAAAGGCAAAAAGGCAAGGCCTATAAAAGCAACACTTTTTAATTTTGCCGATCCCAACCAACTAGAGGATGAAATTTTATTATGTAATCCAGAAGAAGCAGGATTCCCTTTAACTAGGAACATTCTCGGTGGAAATATGTCGCACTTGGGAAAACTTCAACAAGGAATATCCGATGAGGTATCGGGAGAACGGATTTCAGGTAGCTTTGGTGTGCCAATTAGTTGTGATATCAATTTAGAAACTTTTGCAGAACTCACCACTGTATTTAAAGTATATTATGTAGCAGCCAATGGAGATCAATTTGAGACGACAGAACAGGTCACAATTAATTTTCCTAATACGTTTATTGATGAATTTGGTGAAACCCAAATTGACTACACTACTG
>NZ_JBATKE010000036.1:0-54416 GCF_049669105.1 Eudoraea sp. | reverse complement strand
GGAGAGGGCATATAAAATAAAAAGGCAGGTTTGCACCTGCCTTTTTCCCCAAATCTTACCATGAACTTAACCTACTTATGCTATGGTCCTCCAAATGTATACTAATGCATTGGAGCCCTTTAAAATTTTGGCTAAACTTCTTTTTAATTGGTTGAAATACCTTTGACTGGCCATAATACTATAATAGGTGAAGAAAAGTCGTATTAAATGTGTGGAAAAATAAAATCAAAATTAATTATAAATAAAAAAGGTGGAGAAGTCTCCACCTTTTTTGCCCCAAATCTTACCATGAACTTAACCTACTTATGCTATGGCAGGTCTAAAGTAACCGCCTTTAGTTCGCTGCAGCTAAAAAGCCGATAAATAGCACATATTATCGATGAAATGCACAAATTTGTGCATTTCATCGATAAAAATGTCAATATGCCCTTTCATTTTTACCCTCATAAAAGTTTATAAAGGCCCTGTTTACAACCCTGTTTCCACCTGGAGTGGGATAATCACCTGTAAAATACCAATCGCCCAGGTTTTTTGGGCAGGCCTGATGTAAACTTTCAATAGTTTGATATATGATCTGAACTTCAGCCTTAATATCTGCCGGGCTCAGAAGCTCGCCGATTTTCTTCGAGATCTGATCAGCGGTAAACGGTTGATAGAAGTCTTTTACATAATTAACGACATCTTTATCAGCGGTGCGAATTTGTTGAACACATTTATGATATATCTCTTCTACTTTCTGCATTGAATTCTGCTCCTTATGCAGTTCAAGCGCAGCTTTGAAAGCTATAAAATCTTCCAGTTTAGCCATATCTATGCCATAACAATCGGGATAACGAATTTGCGGTGCGGAGGAAACAACTATTATTTTCTTAGGTGATAGCCTGTCCAAAATCCGTAAAATACTTTTCTTTAATGTAGTACCCCTAACAATACTATCATCTATAATAACAAGGTTGTCATTTTTGTTTACAGAGCCATAAGAAATATCATAAACGTGTGCAACGAGATCATCTCTGCTGCTATCCTGTGTAATAAACGTTCTTAATTTTGCATCCTTTATGGCTACCTTTTCAATTCTGGGGCGAACATCTAAAATTTCATTTAGTTGCGCTCTTGTTATGCCGGGTCCTAATTTAAGGATCTGTTCTTCTTTTTTCTTATTCAAATAATTCTGCGCTTCTTTGATCATTCCTAAATAAGAAGTCTCTGCGGTATTGGGGATATAAGAAAAAACCGTATTTCTAATATCTTCATCAATAGCAGTCAATATTTGCGGGAAAATTAACTTACCCAATTCTTTGCGCTCCTGATATATTTCCTTATCGCTGCCCCTGGAAAAATATATTCGTTCGAATGAGCAGGCTTTTCTTTCTTTTGGCTCTAAAATTTCAGTAGCGCTTACCGTTCCATTTTTCTTAATAATTAATGCGTTGCCGGGGTCAAGTTCTTTGATATCGTCATACCCGACATTAAAAACTGTTTGAATAGCAGGTCTTTCGGAAGCTACTACAACCACCTCGTCATTTTTAAAGTAATAGGCAGGTCTTATTCCTGAAGGGTCTCTTAGCACAAAGGCATCTCCATGCCCGAACATCCCGGCCATTGCATAACCACCATCCCAATTCTTTGAAGCTTTTTTGAGTATTTTGGAAACTTTTAATCTTTCGGCAATCAAAGGTGATGCCTCCATCTTATTATAGCCCTCCTTTTTAATTTGCCGGTATAGTTTTGCAACGGCATCATCAAGAAAATGCCCTATTTTTTCCATGACCGTAACGGTATCTGCCATTTCCTTTGGATGCTGGCCCAGTTGTATCAAATTATCAAAGAGTTCATCAACATTGGTCATATTAAAATTACCGGCAACAATAAGATTTCTATGCATCCAGTTATTTTGCCTAAGGAAAGGATGTACATTTTCAATACTGTTCTTTCCAAAGGTCCCATATCGAACATGCCCCAGGAGTACTTCACCAATATATGGGATATTCTTTTTTTGTAAATCTGTATTGTCTATATATTCAGGGTTTTCTTTTAAAGCAGTATTAATACGGTCATTAATCTGCGCAAAAATATCTTGTATTGGTTGTGTTTCTACAGAACGCACTCTGCTCATATAGCGCTCTCCGGCAGCCATGTCTAATTTAATACTGGCAAAACCTGCACCGTCCTGACCGCGATTGTGCTGTTTTTCCATCATTAAATACATTTTGTTTACACCATAAAAAATAGTGCCATACTTTTCCTTATAATAATCCAAAGGTTTTAATAGCCTTATTAAAGATATTCCACATTCGTGTTTAATGGCGTCACTCATTATTTAAATGAATTAAAAAAGCCCCGTTAATTCGAGGCGTGTTTTATTATTGTAATTGAATATCAAATTGTGTCAATTCCCTGAATTGATGTAACCTTCTCTCCACTTCTTCTTTTTTTAAATTTGCCATTCTTTCTGTTCCAAAACGTTCTACGCAAAATGAAGCGAGATTGGATCCATGGATTACAGCGTTCTTTAAATTGTTGAATGATTCGTTTTCTGTCTCTGACAGATAACCTACAAAACCTCCTGCAAAAGTATCACCTGCGCCGGTAGGATCAAAAACTTCTTCTAAAGGAAGGGCTGGGGCAAAGAATATATTATCATTATGGAAAAGTAAAGCACCGTGCTCCCCTTTCTTTATGACTACATATTTCGGCCCCATAGTATGAATTTGGGCTGCAGCTTTTACTAAAGAATATTCATTAGTTAGTTGTCTTGCTTCTTCATCATTTATGGTAATAATATCTGTATGTTTTATGACCTCTTTTAATTCTTCCGAAGTATTATTCATCCAATAGTTCATAGTATCCAGGACAATTAACTTTGGTCTTTTCTCCATTTGATTGATAACGCTCATTTGGATGCTGGGATGTAAATTCCCCAACATAACCACTTCGGAATTTTTATAGTTTTCGGGCACAACTGGATTAAAATCTGCCAGTACATTCAGTTCTGTACTAATTGTATCCCTGGTGTTGAGATCGTTACGATATTTACCACTCCAAAAAAAGGTCTTGCCTCCTTTTACAATTTCTATAGCTGAAATATCAATATTTTTATCTGCCAGAAATTGTAGGTATTCATAAGGCAAATCATCGCCTACTACAGAGACAATAGCTGCATCTACATCAAATTGCGAAGCCGCCAGGCCAATAAATGTGGCAGCTCCTCCAAGAATTTTATCGGTTTTGCCAAAAGGGGTTTCAATAGCATCGAAGGCAACAGTACCAACAATTAAAAGTTTTCCCATAGATATTTTTTTTGAAATACGCTGCAAATATACACTTTTGAAAGCCCAAATAATCGTAATTAAAAACTAAAAACGGCATAATTATTTTCGGCCAAAATCTGCAGGGATTTCTCCCCATGCCTTTGTTTCCCATTTGACAATCGGGGTGTTATATGAATTATTTTTCAACCATTCAACCGCCCTTCGGATCAGATTGAATAAGGCTTTGTTTTTTTTGTTTTCCAAAAGCTTGGTATTACAGCTTTTTTTCCTCACCCAGCTCATAGCAGTCCTGGAATCTGTATAAATAACACGATCGCTATTTTTCTGCTTTAAAAAAGCCAATCCGTGAACTATCGCAAGAAACTCACCTATATTGTTGGTGCCTTCCTGGAAGGGTCCTTGTTTAAATAGTCTTTTACCTGTCTTAGTATCAACACCCTGGTATTCCATTATTCCCGGATTTCCACTGGATGCCGCATCCACAGAAATAGAATGATAATTTGGTTCTCCTATTTTAAGAAGATCCTGAGGGGAAAGCTGAGGGCTGTTTTTTTTCTTTCCTTTATAAGCATCGTAATTACTGTTATAGGCTTTTTTGGCTATTTCAAAACTGGGGAATGACATATATTGGGCTCCTTTTGCACCAGATATTGCAGCTTTGCAATCATCCCAACTTTCATATATCCCGGGTCTTTTGCCTTTCCAAACCACATAAAATTTGTCCTTTTTTGCCATTATCCCTTAAATAACAGTTCTTCGATTACCCTTGGAAAATGCTCATATTCCAGTTCATGAACTTTTTGTGCTATAATTTCTGGGGTATCCCCGGCATCTACAAATGTTCTTACCTGCATGATAATGGCCCCTTCATCATAATGCTCATTAACATAATGAATAGTAATTCCTGTTTCGGGTTCTGAATTCTCTTTTACAGCCTCGTGAACCTTCATTCCATACATTCCTTTTCCTCCGTATTTAGGTAGCAACGCAGGATGAATATTTATAATTCTATCTGGAAAATAATCAATTAACCTTTTTGGAATTCGCCATAGGAAACCAGCTAGGACAATTAAATCGAGATTGAGATTATTTAAAAAATCTGAAATTAAGTTAGATTCCAAAAAGGCGTGCCTGTTAAAATATAAAGCACTAATCTTAAGTCGCGAGCACCTGTCTAAAACTTTGGCGTCTTTTCTGTTTGTTAACACAGCGACTATTTCAACTTGTGTATTTTCAGAAAAATATTGAATAATGTTTTCAACATTTGAACCCGAGCCTGAAGCAAAAAGAACTATTCGTTTCATTTAGACAAAATTATTCTTTTTGAAATTAAGTCCTAAGTTTATCAATGATAAGATGCATCCCTGCCCGGGATTGGCGACTTATTGAATAGAAAAAATCAAACATTTTATTGATTTTAGGCATTTGGTGGACAGAAAATTTGTGTTCAAACTAATATTCTTGAGTTTAAATTTCTTAAATTACGATACATTTTTACATCAAATAGTGTTATTACACCATAAGTTTTTTATTTTTGCCAACGATTTAAATTTTTAAAACCAAAATTATTATGTCAGACATTGCATCAAGAGTAAAAGCTATCATCGTTGATAAATTAGGAGTTGATGAGAACGAAGTTGTAGCCGAAGCTAGCTTTACCAACGACTTAGGGGCAGATTCATTGGATACTGTTGAGTTGATAATGGAATTTGAAAAGGAATTTGATATTCAAATCCCTGACGATCAAGCAGAAAATATCGCAACAGTTGGCCAAGCTATTAGTTATATAGAAGAAGCCAAATAAATTTATGATTTCTTGATAAAGATTTATAATTATCCATGCGGTAATCGTGCTGCATGGATAATTTTTTTTAATTTACGCTTGGGTTAGACATCAATTTAAAATTTGGTTGAATGCAATTAAAAAGAGTTGTGGTTACTGGACTTGGTGCCTTAACACCTATTGGCAATAACATTGAACAATACTGGAAAGGCTTAAAGGAAGGCAAAAGTGGATCAGCACCTATTACCTATTTCGATACTGAAAAATTCAAAACTAAATTTGCCTGCGAGTTAAAAAATTTTGATGCACAAAACTACTTCGATAGAAAAGAGGCGCGGAAATTAGATAAGTTTGCTCAATATGCCTTAATTTCTTCAGATGAAGCTATTATAGATTCAGGATTAGATTTAGAAAAAATAGATAAATTTAGAGTTGGGGTTATCTGGGGCGCTGGAATTGGTGGCTTGGAAACCTTTCAAAATGAGGTTCTGAATTTCGCTGCCGGCGACGGAACACCAAGGTTCAATCCTTTTTTTATTCCTAAAATGATTGCAGACATTGCCCCGGGCAATATCTCAATTAAGCATGGTTTTATGGGGCCTAACTACACCACAGTATCTGCATGTGCATCTTCTGCCAATGCTATGATTGATGCATTAAATTATATAAGATTAGGTTATTGTGATATTGTTGTCTCAGGAGGCAGCGAGGCAGCAGTGGCTATTGCAGGGATGGGAGGTTTTAATGCCATGCATGCTTTGTCAACTCGCAACGATAGCCCAGGAACAGCTTCTAGACCCTTCGATGCAACCAGAGATGGATTTGTACTTGGTGAAGGAGCTGGTGCATTAATTCTGGAAGAATTGGAACATGCACAAGCGAGAGGAGCCAAAATATATGCAGAATTAGTTGGAGGAGGGCTATCCAGTGACGCCTATCATATGACCGCACCACATCCTGAAGGTATTGGCGTTGTAAGGGTAATGGAAAATTGTTTACGCGATGCGAATCTTAGACCTGAAGATGTTGATGCTATAAATACACACGGAACAGCTACCCCTTTGGGTGATGTTGCTGAATTAAAAGCAATTAGTCAGGTTTTTGGTGATCATGCTCCGAATATAAATATTAATTCTACAAAATCAATGACAGGACATTTATTGGGTGCTGCTGGTGCGATTGAAGCAATAGCTTCAATTTTAGCAATGAAGTATAGCTTGGTGCCACCGACTATAAATCATTCTGTGGTAGACGAAAATATAGACCCAAAGCTAAATTTAACGCTAAACAAAGCCCAGAAAAGGGAGGTTAATGTGGCAATGAGTAACACTTTTGGTTTTGGCGGACACAATGCGTGTGTGGTATTCAAGAAATTTAGCTAAAAAGCAAGATGAACTTTCCTTCAAATATATTTAATTCCCATTCTAAAGAGGATGGGGATTTTTTTTTAGGGATTTCAAAAATATTAGGGTTTAAGCCCAAAAAGCTAAGTGTTTACAAAAAAGCTTTTCTTCATAGATCTGCTAATATAAAAGATAAGAATGGCCTTCCATTGAATTATGAAAGACTTGAATTTCTTGGCGATTCTATGTTAGGGACTATTATTTCCCGATACTTATATAATGAAGTTCCCAATGGGGATGAAGGGTACTTAACCAAAATGCGTTCTAAAATAGTGAGCAGAAAACATTTAAATGAATTGGGGAAGGATTTAAATCTCATATCATATGTAGAAAGTAGAATCCCCAAATCACATTTTGGCGATAATATACATGGAAATGTTTTTGAAGCTCTGGTAGGGGCAATTTATTTAGACAGGGGATATAAATATTGCGAAAAGTTCATTAACGATCGTGTAATAGAGCCGTATGTAGATATTGAACAGCTGGAAGGACAAGTAATTAGTTATAAAAGCCTGGTTATTGAATGGTGCCAAAAGCAAAAAAAGGAATTCAATTACAAGGTATATGAAGATACCGGTAAAGACCCTCTAAAGCATTTTGCGGTTAAACTTTCAATAGATGAAAGAGTAATGGCTAAGGCAAGGGCTACTTCAAAAAAGAAAGCCGAGGAAAAAGCATCTAAAAGAGCATTTTTTGCGCTGCAGGATAAAATGGGGAAGATACAGATATAATAATCTTATATTTACAGTTTACGCGAAGAAATGATCACATTGCATAAATTTTCTGATGATTTTTGTGAAGAAAATTATGTACTCATTGCATTACATAGTGATTTGGAAGATTATGCTTTAGCCTATACATTAAATAGGGCACTTAAAATAAGTTTAATAAGATCGAAGACAGATCTTGATATATCGAATGAAACCTCCTTTCCTATTTATGAATGGAAAGATAAACTAAATGAAAGGTATTGGACTTTAATTGTTAATACCAGTATTAAGGAGGAATATTTGGAATTTCATGATCTTTTTAGCAATGAAACATCCTCTACCGTTTATCACTTAATACCGGAATACAAGGATGTTGATTATTTATTAAAAATTGAGCAGGAAGAAGATGAAATAGATAGTGATATGCTGGATACTATTCTTGAAATACCCAAGATAATTACTGCATACCAAATTGAAACCAAAAATCTAAAATCCAAGCAAAACTTAATTATATAGCAGTATGCCTAATACAAAAAAGACAAAAATTGTAGCCACCTTGGGGCCGGCAACGAGTAAAAGAGAGGTCCTTAAGGAAATGATAGTATCCGGAGTGGATGTCTTTAGAATTAATTTTTCCCATGCAGATTATGAAGATGTTTCCCAGCGCGTTGAAATGATTCGTTCACTTAACGAGGAATTGGGAATGTATACGGCCATTCTTGCCGACTTACAAGGCCCGAAATTAAGAGTTGGGGTTATGGGGGGTGAAGTTATTGTCGTACCAGGAGACGAAATTACTTTTGTAACTGGTGAACCATTTGAAGGAAATGCCGAAAAAGTTTATATGAATTATTCGAGCTTTCCAAAAGATGTAAACCCAGGGGAGCGTATTTTGCTCGACGACGGAAAACTAATGTTTGAAGTCCTTACCACGAATAGGGAGAATGAAGTTAAGGCGAAAGTAATTCAGGGAGGTCCATTGAAATCGAAAAAAGGAGTAAACCTGCCAAACACCAACATTAGCTTACCTGCTCTTACTGAAAAGGATATTGAAGATGCTATTTTCGCAATATCTCTCGATGTGGATTGGATTGCCTTGTCTTTTGTAAGATTTAGTCAGGATCTTATTGACCTTCAAAATTTAATCAGAGAACACTCTAAATACAAGATTCCAATTATTGCAAAGATTGAAAAACCAGAAGCAGTTAAAAATATTGACAAAATTGTTTCCTATTGTGATGGGATTATGGTTGCACGAGGAGACTTAGGAGTGGAAGTTCCCGCTCAGGAAGTGCCACTTATCCAGAAGAAATTGGTGCTGAGAGCGAAAAGAGCAAGGATTCCTGTAATTATCGCCACTCAAATGATGGAAACTATGATTACCTCCCTTACGCCTACAAGGGCTGAGGTTAATGATGTGGCAAACTCTGTAATGGATGGGGCAGATGCGGTAATGCTTTCGGGTGAGACTTCTGTAGGAAATTATCCGGTTGAAGTTATACAAAAAATGGCCAGTATCCTGCATAGTGTTGAAGGATCTGATTTAATTCAAGTTCCTCAGGAACCACCACATATTCGCACAAAAAGGTATATTACCAAATCTGTTTGTTATCATGCGGCCATTATGGCGAATGAAATTAAAGCAAAAGCCATATCTACACTTACCAATAGTGGTTATACAGCTTTCCAAATTTCAGCATGGCGACCAAGTGCTCATATATTGGTATTTACCTCTAACAAACGAATATTAACCCAACTAAACCTGCTTTGGGGAGTTAAAACATTTTATTATGATAAATTTGTTTCAACAGACGAGACCATTGAAGATGTAAACAGCATTGCTTGTAAAAAGGGTTTTTTAGACGTTGGTGATATGCTTATAAGTTTGGCTGCAATGCCAATAAAGAGCAAGGGTATGGTAAACACTTTAAGGGTTACAGAAATTGAAACATGTAGCTTCTAGACCTATTTTCAGAATATTTTAAGCCACTTCTCGCTCGAAAGCAATAAAGTTTACAATCTTACCCTTTTTGTTGAAAATGGGTTCGCCTTTAACCCAACAGTTGTATGTTGAGCCATCTTTTCTGTAATTAACTACTATTGCTTCAAAAGGCTTCTTGTTTTTAACAGCTTTTCCTATGGTTGCGCTAACTTCACTGCTGGTCTCTTCGCCCTGAAAAATTCTCGGAGTTTTACCCTTAATCTCATTTAGGGTATAACCGTTCATATTAAAAACATTATTCGTGGCATAGACAATTTTTAATTCAGGATCGGTTACAAGGATAACCTCTTCTTTATCTAAGAGTTCCTCATTAAAAGAGTTCCTGTATGACCAGTGGTTACTTCGGGCAAGGTTTTTAAGAAATCTAAGATCATCAAAATCTTTACAGGTTTTATCAAAATAAGATCCTGAAAGATCCCAGGATAAAATGGGCAAAATTCTTGGTCCATTGTTCATATAGAAATTGGACGCCGCCTTATCGTAATTTTTAAATTCTTTCATTGATTCTAATTCCTTAAAACAATAATAAAGTTTTGAATGGGAGAGAAAATATTTTAATCCAAAAATGGACTTAAAAACTTTCTTTCTCATAGCAATTTTAATCAATACTACTAAAAGATATTTGAGTGGTAAAATTTACATGGCTTATTAACAGTTTTGTTTAATAATTGAAGCAGACAGGGCAGTTTTTATTTCTTAACTATAAACAAAAAAAATTATTTTCTATCGGTTAGACCGCTAATTAATAATAAAGAATGTTCTTTAAAAGGGAAATTTTTTACAAGATAAATAATAAGAAGTCAGGTGGTAAATTAGAAATCAAACCTGAGTTGAACTGTTACTACATCTTTCATCTTATCCGTTTCCCTGATGTCCGTATTCAAATTAGCAAGCGAAATACCCAATAAGCGAACTGAGTTTTCCATTTTTTCCTGATATAATAATTCTTTGGCGGTTTCTAATATTAGATCTTTACCCGCTATGAAATAGGGTAAAGTTTTGCTTCGTGTTTGGAGACTAAAATCACTATATTTTATCTTTAAGGTTATTGTTTTACCTGCTATTTCCGATTTCTTTAACCTGTCTTCCAGTTCCTTGGCAATATGATCTAATCGTTCTAACATAAAAATCTCACTACTAAGATTTTCGCTAAAAGTTCGTTCGGCACCTACAGATTTAGGAATTCGTTCCGCCTTAACGGCACTATTATGAATACCTCTTACTACATGGTAATAATGAGCCCCGCTCTTTCCGAAATGTTCTTCCAAAAATTCCAGAGATTTGTTTTTCAAATCTTTACCAGTGAAAATACCCAGTTTATACATTTTATCAGCAGTGACTTTACCAACACCGTAAAACTTTCTTATTTCTAGATCCTCAAGGAATTGAAATACTTCCTCCGGATTCACTGTTTTTTGTCCATTGGGTTTGTTATAGTCGCTGGCAATTTTGGCTACAAATTTGTTAATAGATATTCCTGCCGAAGCGGTTAAGCCTAATTCATTAAATATTCTCTGCCTTATTTCCTGGGCAATTAGGCCGGCGGAAGGGTTTCCCTTTTTATTCATCGTAACATCCAGATAAGCTTCATCCAATGAAAGTGGTTCCACCAAATCGGTATATTCCAGGAAGATTTTACGAATTTGTTGCGATACCTCTTTGTATCTGTAAAATCGTGGTTTTACAAATATAATATGCGGACAATTTTGCCTTGCCATATAACCGCTCATAGCACTTTTCACCCCATATTTTCGAGCCTCGTAGCTTGCTGCAGATACTACCCCTCTTTTTTCACTCCCACCCACTGCAACTGGCTTACCCCTAAGCTCACTATTATCCAATTGCTCAACCGAGGCATAAAATGCATCCATGTCTACATGTATTATTTTTCGCAAAGAGAATTCATTGTGCATATTCAAATTTAAGGTATATTTAGTCTAATTGAAATGGGACAAAAAACAGCAATTATATTAGGGGCTACCGGCTTATGCGGAAGCATTCTATTGCATATGCTTCTAAATGACGAGCGGTATAAGAAAATAAAATTATTTTCGAGGAAAACAGTTGGAATAAAGGATGAAAAGCTGCAGGAGCACTTGATAGACCTGCTAGAATTATCCGATTACGAGAGTGATTTCCTGGCAGATGAAGTTTTTTGCTGTATAGGAACTACCAAGGCTAAAACCCCGGATAAAGACCTTTACAAAAAAATTGACTACGGCATTCCTGTCAGCGCTGCAGAATTGTGTAAAAAAAACAAAATAAGAACATTGATTGTAATTTCTGCATTAGGAGCAAACGCTGAAAGCAATGTTTTTTATAATAAACTAAAGGGGCAAATGGAAAATGCTGTGGTTTCTAAGGAAATTTCAAAAATTCATATTTTACAACCATCACTTATTGGAGGTTATAGGGTGGAGAAAAGGCCTGGGGAATGGCTTGCAAAGAAAGTCTTTCTTATTTTGAATGCTATTTTAGTAGGACCATTTAGGAAATACAGATCTATATATCCTCAAACAATAGCCCGATGTATGGTATGGCTGGCAAATAATTCTTATGAAAGAGTTAAAATTCCTTCTGATGAGATAGTAAAGTTGGGAGAAATTGAAACCTAAGAGTTATCCACATCTAAGGCTTAAGTTTGAACAAATATGATAGAAATAGAAAGAAAGTATCTGGTGAATTCAAAGGATTATAGATCTTTAGCCTTTTCCAAGTCACATATTGTTCAGGGGTTTTTAAATTCACATCCGGATAGAGTAGTGCGAATAAGAATAGCAGATGATAAGGCCTTTTTGACTGTGAAAGGCAGATCAAATTCTGCCGGCACTACCAGATTTGAATGGGAAAAAGAGATACCAACCCCGGAGGCTAAGCTACTTTTAAAGCTATGTGAAAAAGAAATTTTGGAGAAAATCCGCTATTTTGTGAGAACAGGAACCCATATAATTGAAGTAGATGAATTTCTTGGTTCAAACCAGGGGTTGGTGATAGCAGAAATTGAAATTGAAAAAGAAGATGACATTATAGAAGTGCCTTCTTGGGTTGGATTAGAGGTAACAGGGGATATCAAATATTACAACTCTCAGTTAAGCAAAAGCCCTTTTAAAGAATGGAAAGTGTGAAATGAAAATTATTAAACAGGACTCAATCTAAAAAGCACTTTTAAACTGTTCTAGGAATCTTACGTCATTTTCACTGAGTAAGCGGATATCTGAAATTTGATGAAGCAGCAAAGCGATGCGATCTATACCCATTCCAAAAGCAAAACCAGAATAGGTTTTACTATCAATCCCACAATTATCCAATACATTCGGATCTACCATACCGCATCCCATTATTTCCAACCAGCCAGTTCCTTTAGTCATCTTGTAGTCTGTTTCTGTTTCCAGACCCCAATAGACATCTACCTCAGCACTAGGCTCTGTAAATGGAAAATAAGATGGACGAAGCCTGATTTTGGACTTCCCAAAAAGCTCTGTGGTAAAAAACTGCAGTGTTTGCTTTAGATCTGCAAAGGATACTTTCTTATCGATATAGAGTCCTTCTACCTGATGAAAAAAACAATGCGACCTGGCAGAAATTGCCTCATTTCTATATACTCTGCCTGGAGAGATAGTTCGAATTGGTGGCTTGTTGTTTTCCATATACCGCACTTGAACAGAAGACGTATGAGTACGCAAGAGCACGTCTGGATTAGTTTGAATAAAAAAGGTGTCCTGCATATCTCGGGCAGGATGGTGTTCCGGCAAGTTTAAAGCAGTGAAGTTATGCCAGTCATCTTCAATTTCAGGACCCTCGGAAACATTAAAACCTATTCTGGAAAAAATATCTATGATTTGATTTTTTACTATGGAAATAGGGTGGCGTACTCCAAGTTCCATAGGCTCGGAAGGTCTTGTAAGATCATTATATATCCTTTTTTCCTGACTTCCAAGTTCAATGGCTTTTTTAAGGGTATTTACCTTTTCACTAGCCTTACTTTTAAGTTCGTTTATTGTTTGACCAAATTCTTTTTTTTCTTCCGCAGGAATATTTTTGAATTCGGAAAAGAAATGATTCAACAGACCTTTTTTACCGAGGTATTGAATTCGGAAGGCCTCAATTTCCTGAACATTATCTGAAAAGAAATCATTTACATCGGTAAGGTGCTTTTTTAGCTGGTCTATCATCATCATTTTTAATAAATAGCCTTCTAATCATAACAAAAGGCAATAGAAAAGGCAATAGAAAAGGCAAATTTATGATAAAACTACCTATGAATCAAACCTTTTCCTGCATATCCAATTGCTCTATCCATTCAACACATTCATCAAACTTTTTAAAAATGTGTTCCTTAGGAACAAGGTCTGGAATAATATCTATCCGCTCCATCATATATTTTGGCTGGTCCAAAATATTTACAAAAAGAGGCATGATATCATTCTTTCTCAATTCTTGTAGTACATCTTCCATTGCATAAAGTCCCGATTGATCCATATATTGCATCCGGCCAAGTCGCAAGATAACTATCCTTGCTGTTTTGGGAATTTGCTCCGATAACTGCTGAAAATCACTCGTAGTTCCGAAAAAAAGTGGACCCTTAAGATGTTTAATAAAAACATCCTGTTTTAGGTTTTCAGGAAAGTTCTTCTCATCTGCCCAGGATTTTTCCTTAAGTAAAGGTTTAACATCCGACCGTTGAGCGGTAAGATCGCCCATTTTCTTCATAAACATTAAAGAAGCAATGATAAGACCTATACCAACAGCATAAACCAGATTCCAGAATGTGGAAAGTACCAAAACAACCAACATTACCATAACTTCAGAACTAAGCCGTAAGGGCCCCAATTTTATATCTTTTGGCAAGCTTGGAATTGCCCGTAAGCCTTTATAATCCATTACACTTATTCCTACGGTGATAAGAATCCCTGCAAGAACGGCTGCAGGTATTTGTGAAGCAACAGGGCCAATTACCAATAAAATCGTTAACAAAATTATGCCCGCAAGCATTCCGGACAATTTAGTTTTCCCTCCGGAATTTATATTTACTACGGTTCGGATTGTTGCGCCAGCACCTGGCAGACCTCCAAAAATAGCGGCTATACTATTACCAATGCCCTGTCCTACCAGTTCTTTGTTAGGGTTATGTTTGGTTTTAGTCATATTATCAGCAACAACAGAAGTTAAAAGCGAATCAATGGCACCTAATAAGGCTAGTGTAAGAGCCGTAAAAATGTAGGGAGTGATAGCGTTAAGTTTAAATTTGGTAAAAATCTCCAATTTAGGCATCGGAAATCCCTCCGGTATTTTTTCTATGGTCCTATATTCTAAATCAAATCCGTAAGCAATTCCAGACACAACTATCAGGGCCACAAGTGTACTGGGAATGATTGTGGTAATTTTTTTAAATCCGTATATAATAAAAATGGTGCTCACTGCCAGAATAAATTCAAGCCAATTAATATTATTTATTGCTTTGGAAAGTACTTTCATTGATCCTAAAACCCCTGATGCTTCGGATGAAGCAAGCGTCCTTGCTTCATCTAGAATCGCATTTTCGGTAATTTCTCCAGACCGGTTGATAGTTTCTTCAAAATCTTCAAGAACGAGGATCCCCTCTCCCGCTTCCTCACGTAAAATATTCTCAAGAATTAACTCTTCCGCTTCTGGCTTAAACTGATCTACAAATTCTGAATCTTCTTTGGGGTAATAACCAATAGCCGGAAGAATTTGGGTAATGATAATTATTGCTCCAATAGCAGTCATAAAACCCGATACAACAGGATAAGGTATATATCTTATATATCTGCCTATTCCAAGGATTCCCAAACCAATTTGAAAGAGTCCTGCCAGGAGGAAAACAGCTAAAATAGCCGGCAAGGCCTTATCAACGCTGCCATCGTAGATTGCAATAATCCCGGCAATTACAACCATACTTACAGCCGTCATGGGTGCTGTTGGCCCAGAAATCTGAGTACTTGTACCGCCAAAAAGAGCGGCAAAAAAACTTATAAATATAGCACCGTACAATCCTGCGCTAGGTCCCAATCCTGATGAAACTCCAAAAGCCAGCGCCAAGGGGAGCGCTACAATTCCTGCGGTTAATCCGCCAAAAAGATCTCCTTTAAAATTTGAGAACAGGGTTTTCATAATTATGAATATGAACAGGAGAACAAGATAGAATATTTTATGAAGAAAAAGGGCCGGTGTACTAAACCGGCCCTTTTTCTATCTGTAATTATGATTTAATCCAAATGATAAATTTCCATAATATTCTTTAAAATACCTTCGAAATCTATTTTTAGGTCAACTAGTCTACCTGTATGGACATCAAATACCCAACCATGTACTTTTAGATTTCGATCGCGATAGGCTTTCTGTACTGCAGCGGTTTTTATCAGGTTAACACATTGCTCCTGGACATTTAGTTCTACTAAACGATCATATTTTTTGTCCTCATCTTCAATAGCATTGAGTTCCTTTTTATGGATACGATATACATCTCTTATATTTCTTAGCCAGGGATTCAAAATACCCAAATCTGCAGATTGCATTGCTGCTTTCACTCCTCCACATGCATAATGGCCACAGACCACAACATGATTCACTTTGAGGTGCTCCACCGCATAGTTTATAACAGACATTGCATTTAAATCAATGCTGATTACCATATTAGCGATATTTCTGTGAACAAAAACTTCTCCTGGTCCCAGGCCCATTAAATCTTCTGCTGTAACCCGGCTGTCCGAACAACCTATATATAATAATTCCGGGCTTTGACCCTTACCTAATTCTTCAAAATATTCTTTGTCGCCAGTTAGCTTATCGGTAATCCACTTTTTATTGTTTTCAAAAACTTTATCTAGGTTCATTTTTTCTTTGTTTAAAATTTTGTTTAAGTTATTACAATTATGTGAACTTTGGTCTTAACTTAAAAAATTCAATATAACTATCTGGGTTTTCAACAACTCCCCTTTCGGAAATTAGCTTAATATCGATGTTTCTGTTTAAAGCCTTTACAGTAAATTCTTCAAGAATTTCAATAATATCATTATCTAGATATCTGGTCTTGGTAACGTCTAATTCAAGATAGGAATTGCTGGGAAGCGAATCAAGTTCTTTAAGAATTGCTCCTTTATTAAAGAAAGTGACCTCTTCGGCTAAAGTCATTTTTATTTTGTGCTTGCCATTGCTTTTATCTTCAATATGTAGGAAATGGGAGTTTTGATAACTTTTAAGCAGAATGACCGCTATTCCAACGCCTAAACCCAAACCAATACCAATAAGCAAGTCGGTAAAAATGATTCCTAGGACCGTAACTACAAAAGGGGCAAATTGTTTCCAGCCCAGCTGATACATTTTTTTAAAGAGAGCAGGTTTTGCCAATTTATAGCCCACAATGAATAAAATGGCTGCCAGAACTGAGAGAGGTATCATATTCAATAGTCTAGGGATGAGAATTACGGAGATCAATAGAAGGAAACCATGAATGATTGCAGACATTTTTGATCTTCCCCCAGATTGTATATTGGCAGAACTCCTCACTATTACCTGGGTAATAGGTAAACCTCCAATAAGCCCTGAAATAATATTTCCGGTCCCTTGGGCCAAAAGTTCTTTGTTGGTAGGAGTTACTCTTTTTTGCGGGTCCAGTTTGTCTGTAGCTTCAACACATAAAAGAGTTTCAAGGCTTGCAACCAAAGCAATGGTAAAGGCCGTAATCCATATTTCCGGACGAGCTATTACCTGAAAATTAGGAAAACTAAACTGACCCAAAAATGATTCAACCGTATCCGGGATGGGTACGCTAACCAGATGATCCGAAGAGATGTTCCATATGGCATTATCTTTTGAAAAATAATAAAATAGTATCCCTACGGCTACGGCAACCAAAGGCCCTTGAATTAGTTGAAAAATTTTAGCTTTCTTGGTAAGAAAACTATCCCATAGAACCAATATTCCAAGGGCAAGAAAAGCTACCATTGTGGCTCCCGGGCTTATAAAATTCACAATATTAAATATCTCCGAAAAGGTATTTTCTCCATCTATTTGAAAAAACGCAAAATCACCTTCGGGGTCTGCATCGTATCCAAAAAAGTGAGGAATTTGCTTTAGAATTATAATGATTCCAATACCAGTAAGCATTCCTTTAATAACAGAAGATGGAAAATAATAGCCGATAATACCGGCCTTAAGGATACCGAATATGATTTGAATGGCACCACCCAATACGACAGCCACTAAAAAGTTTTCATATCCTCCTAATGCACCAATTGCGGTCAAAACTATGGCCGCAAGTCCGGCTGCAGGTCCGCTCACACCTATCTGGGATCCACTAAGAGCTCCTACGATAATGCCTCCTACAATACCTGCTATTAATCCTGAAAATAAGGGTGCGCCGCTGGCTAGTGCAATTCCTAAACACAATGGAAGTGCAACAAAGAAAACCACAATACTGGCGGGGATGTCGTTTTTCAAATATCTTAACATAACTAAAAATATATAGCCTTTAATAGATTATTAAAGGTTGGTTAGAAATTAATTTGTAAATAGATTTATGCTTGTTTGATTAAAAATTCCGGTGGGGGTAATGGAATTTCAATTGCATGAGAAGAAAAATTTATCTGCAATGTGTGTGAAAAAAGTATTCTTTCATTTTGCAATAAGTGGATTTGTGCCAGCCAATTTTCGAGTAGTATTTTTTCTTCGCTGTCGTCTTTCTTTACCTGTTCTTGTTGTTCCTCTTCATTTAAATTTAAAGAAATAAAAATATTATCCTCGTTATTCACCAATGATATCACAGAGGGTGCAAATACCGCGAAAAGCCAAATGGAAATAAGTAAAGCTAAAACGGTAGGTTTTATCATTTGAAATTGGTTAGAAGACAAATATACTTGGAACTACATCATATATTTGTTAAAAAAAATTAAAAATCTTTTAACAATTTAATTTCATTTGAAGGTACCCAACCTGTTTTCCCATCTTTCAGTTTTATTTTTTTCCAATCATCTAACTGATCCAGAACATATACCTTGGTTCCTTCGTGTAAAATAAATGCTTGTGAACTTCTATTATTAGGTTCAGATTTAACTATTAGCTCTTCGGAAAAAACAATGGCTGGTATGTCTGCTTCAAAATCCTGAAATTGAATTAATGCAAATACTATGCAGAAAACCGCAATAAAGAAGGAAGTAATACTGGCGATAAAAGCTATTCGCTTATGGGTAGAGTATCTTAAGTAATAAAATAAAATATAGGCCAGAACAAATAGGAATACAAAAAAAACGGCCGCATAGGACCATTGATCGAAAGAGAGGAATCCGGTGATGTTTTTGTATAACCTTGATAGACTTGTTTCCGGAAGTGGCTCAAAAGCATCTAAGGTCATGTTTTGAGCATAAGCGAGATTATTCTTTATTTCCTTATCATTGGGTTTGAGCAACAAAGCCTTTTCATAATAGTAAATGCTGGGTGCTATCTGGTTTAATTTGTAGTAACAGTTGCCTATATTATAGTAAACAGCTGCCGAATGCTCGCCGTTCTCTATTATTTTAAAATAGTTCTCAGATGCTTTTTCATATTCACCTTCATTGTAATAGGTTGTTGCCCTGTTAAAAAGAGCTTCATTTTGTGCATTAGCAGTAAATGAAAGCAACATCAATAATAAGATGATTAATTTCTTCATGGCTAAAGCTTTTTGTCTATTGATGAAATTGTTTCACTGGCTTTATTGTAATCCTGCTGCATTTGCACATCAGAAAAAGGGCTATAGCGAGCCATTTCACAATTCTTAAGCAGATCTACAAAAGCGTGAATTGTTGTCTCGTCTATTTGTTTTTTAGATAATAGGGAAGCTATTTTGTCCTTGCTGAACTCCGAGGTTTCTATTTTTAATTTGGCTTTCAGATAATTGTGTAAAGCTTTTTCAAGTGCAATATAAAATGCAACCTTGTTACCTAATGCCTTTTTGGCCTCAGAGAGATATTTCCTTGCAAGTTTGTTAGCTTTCTTAATTTTATTGCCAGCTACATCGCTGGCAATAGCTTCCCGCCTTTTACCAAAAAGCACGGCAATTGGGATAAGCAAAAAGGGTGAAAACAACCAAAAATAAAACCTTGTAGAACCAAAAAAATAATTTTTACCAATAACAGTTAAGTTTGGCTTAAGTTTAATAAAATTGAATTGATCATTTGAGCCAATAACAGCCTGCTTGTTTGTTGAGGTGGGGCCACTTGCCACTGCCCCTGATCCTAATGGCCCTTCCAGCACATTGATCATAATTTCATCTGAAGTTACTGATTTGTAGCTCTCTAATTCCGGATCAAAATAACTGAATGTAATACCAGAGATAGGATATTTACCTCTGAATGAAGGTACTATCGTATAATTATTGCTCACCTTACCCTTCATACCCGATAGAGTGGTTCTCACGTCTTCATTAAATTCGGGTTCATAAACTTCTAAAGCTCCGGGAAGCGAAGGTTCGGGTAATTGAAACAGTTTTAAATTGCCATTCCCTTTTACCGTAATTGTGGCTTGTAAGGACTCTGAGGCATTTAATGTTGTTTTGCTCGTTGAAACAGAAAACTCAAAACTGCCAACTGCACCCCCAAAATCTGCCGGTCTTCCTTCAGATGGTAAGGGTTTTACATTTATCACGCGCTTTCCGGCGGAGACCGTTTTATTTGTTTGAGAATATATTCTGCCACCAAAAAAATCACGCTTGTTGGAAGGCACTTCCAATGTTACATCTAAAGAAAGTGGCTCAATGGTCAATTGACCACTCTTTTGGGGATAGAGCACCACTCTTTTAAGAACTACGAAACGATAAGACTTGCCCTCATAAGTGCCATTTTGAACATCGTATCTTGTAAAAGGCATATCCTGGCTCCAGAAGTTATTGTATTTAGGATTGTCCAACGGCCGAAAATTTGAAACATTAATTGAAGGACTTACGTATAATTTGTAAACAACACTTATAGCCTCATTGAGATAGGGCGAAGTTTTAGAAACTTCTGCCACTAAATGTAAATTATCATCAGCAATATCATCTACAGACATCTGATCATTTGGTTTATCAACCGCCGACGTAACCTCCACATTTTTTGCTAAGGATTTGTATACCTTTCCATCTATGGTAATTGTTGCCTGCTTAATAGTAAAATTACCCTGGGCGGTAGGTGCAAGGGTATAAGAATATGTTTTGGAATAGCTTCTGACACCGTTTATCCATGAAGAACTAATAGATTGAGAAGGCCCCATGAGTACTCTAAAGCCTTGAAAATCTGGAGGGGTGAAATTGTCTCCATCTTTGTTCATGGCAAAATCTACCCGCAAACGCTCGTTTATTCCCAACTTGCTTTTACTGAGCTTTACTTCAAAAGTAACAGCTTCTTTATCTTGTGCCATTACATGGTTATTGGCCAGTAATAGAAAAGATATACAAATGATATAATATTTAAGTTTATTAAATATCACCAGTCTTTCTCATTTTTTGTTTTGACACCTTTTACTTTCTGGGCATCCATTTTTTCCTTAACTTTTTTCTCTTCATTTTGCATTGCCTCAAGTAAATTTTTTATTTGTTGTTGAGACAATTGGTTTGGTCTGGGTTGTTTCTGCTGTTGCTGATCTCCCTGCTCGGGTTGCTTTTTTTCTTCTTTTTTTTCATCCCCATCCCCTTTTTTATTTTCTTCTTTTTCCTGCTCACCATTATCTCCTTCATTGCTCTCTTGGTCGTTTTCTTCGTTTTTGGGATCGCCTTTGTTCTCATCTTTGTTATCTCCCTGGTCCTGTTGATCCTGGTTTTTGTCTTTTTGCTCCTCCTGATCCTGATTCTCCTTATTCTCGTTTTTATCCTGATTCTCCTTATCTTTTTTTAGGAGCTCTTTAGCCAGTGCCAGATTATAGCGGGTTTCTTCATCGGAAGGATCATTACGCAAGGCTTCCTTATAAGCTTCAACTGCTTTGGCGTATTCTTTGTTTTTCATAAATACATTACCCATATTATGAAATGCCTTATGCTTAACAGGTTTTTCGGATGTCAATTCTCCCGCCTCCTTGAATCGGCCAAAAGCCTCAGAAAAACTCTCTTTGTTATAATAGGCATTTCCTAAATTATATGGGGCTGCCGTGTTCTCATTACTTTTAGAAATGGCTCTTCTGTAGTTCACTTCTGCATCAATAAAGTCGTTGTCAGCTAATTCCTTATTTGCTTCAAAGGTTATATCTGTTGAGGCTTTAAGTGCTTTTTCCTTCTCTTTCAAATCGTCTTGCGGAAAAACGACAGTGCTAATTATAAAAGTAAATAAAACAATCTTTTTCATTTTAGTGAATTTCCTTCTCGTTAAACAAATTCATTTTTTTAAGCCATTGGGTTTTTCGGTCTAGTAGGAAAACTTCCAAAAATAGAAACAAAAGACCAATTCCCAGGAACCATTGAAATTGGTCTTTATATTCGGCAAATTGTTTGGCTTCGAATTCTTTTTTGTCCATTTGATTTAATTGCTCCTTAATAAAGTCCACAGCATCTTCTGTATTTGATCCGTTTACGTATTCCCCATTACCTTCGTCTGCGATTTCCTCTAATATATCCTCATTTAGTTTAGTGATAACCACTTCACCCTGTGAATCTTTTTTTAAACTTTCTACAATACCATTTCTTTTAATGGGAATTGGACTTCCTTTTGTTTTTCCAACACCAATGGTAAAAATCCTTATTCCTTCCTCAACAGCCAATTCAACGGCATCTATGGTTGAGCCCTCTGAATGATCCTCGCCATCTGAAACAATAAACAAAACCCTGTTGGTTTGCTCCTCATCATCAAAATAAGTAGAGGCCAACTCAATAGCTTCATTGATAGCAGTCCCTTGTGATGAGAGCATATCTGTATTCATGCTTTGGAGGAACATTTTGGCCGCACCGTAATCTGTGGTTATTGGTAACTGGGGAAAAGCCTGACCAGCGTATGCTATTATACCTATTCGATCACTTGCCAATTGATTTATAATTTCAGAAACCAGGCGTTTGGCTTTCTCTAGTCTGTTTGGAGCAATATCCTCAGCTAACATACTTTTTGAGACATCAATAGCAAATACAATATCAACACCTTCTCGTTTTACTGTTTCTAATTTTGTTCCAATTTTTGGGTTAACCAGACCCAAAACCAAAAATGAAAGCCCTAAAATCAGGAAAATTAATTTTAATACGGATTTAAAATTAGACTTGTTGGGGGATAGTCTTTTTAACAGATCGGGAGTTGCAAATTTCTTCTGGGTTCTTTTTTTCCAGATATGAAGCAATATGTATATTACGACCATTACCGGAATAATGGCTAAAAGATAGAAATATATTTTCTCGTCTAACTGAATCATATTTTAAATAAAACTCCTGAAGAGGGTATTTCTCATCAACCATTCAACAATTAGCAATGCCCCTGCCAATAGAATCCATGGTCTGAATTTCTCCTCATATTTATAATACTTAAATTCTTCTACTTCTGTTTTCTCCAATTTATTTATTTCATCATAAATTGCCTCTAATTTTTCATTATCTGTTGCTCTAAAGTATTGCCCGCCGGTTGCGTCCGCAATAGCTTTAAGTAATTTTTCGTCTATTTCAACCTGTCTCATCCCATACCTGTAGGAACCGTCTTCATTGTAAGCAACTGGTGAGAGCGCATTTCCATTTGTGCCCAAGCCGATGGTATATGTCTTGATGTCAAATTCCACAGCAAGATCAGCGGCCGTTTGGGGCTCAATAAATCCTGAATTGTTAACTCCATCAGTAAGCAAAATAATTACCTTACTTATAGATTTACTTTCTTTCAACCTATTGACGGAAGTTGCTAATCCCATACCTATGGCTGTTCCGTCGTTCAATTGACCATATGTAATTTCTTTAAGCGCGTTTAATACAATAGATTTGTCACTTGTTATTGGTGTTTTAGTATAACTTTCACCTGCATAAACCACTAAACCAATTCTATCATTAGGTCTTTGTCTAATAAAATCTGCTGCCACTTCTTTAAGCGCCGATAGCCGGTTTGGTTTTAAATCCCTTGCCAACATACTTGAAGAAACATCTATGGCCATTACAATATCAATGCCTTTTGTGGTTTTTGTTCGAGTGGAAATATCCTCAGTTTGAGGACGAGCCATTGCAACTATAATTGCTGTCAATGCTAACAAACGGAACACAAATAATAAAGGTTTTAATTTTGGCAAAAGATCATTCGAAGTAAACCCATCAACACTTGAAATTTTCAGAGTTGCAGTTTCCTCTTTGCGCTTGAATATATGCCATATCAAAACCAAAGGGAGCAATAAAAGCAACCAAAAAAGCTGAGGATTTGCAAATTCTATATTGTCTAACATTTATGCCTCTGTTTTTACTTCTAATGAACCTAATATCCTGTTTACAATTTCTTCGGCGTAAGTATCTTTATCTAACCATGATAAGATTAACTGCTGTTGAAAACCATTTCCGCCAAAAAGAATTATTGTGTATTGCCCGCTAACTAAATCTTTTGAGTCTGGGACTACAAATTTTCCACGACCAAAAACTTTAATTCCTTTTACACCGGATACTGTGACGAATTCTTCTTGTTTAGTAATTATATTTTTTGCTCCCTGGTCTTCAAAATTTTTCAATATTTGTTCAACAACCTGATTGAAATCGGGTGCTTCAGGTTTATTTAATGTAGTCGAAGTAGTGCCAATAGTGAGTAAACCTTTTTCACTCCTGAACATAAAAGCCTGCAGCTCTTTGATATTTGCCTTTGCATCCGGGGGGAGCTTAACGTCTTGTCGTACTAATACTTCTGGAGTTTCAACAATAATTGGTGGATATCCGTACGAACTGGAAACCCATTCTCCTTCTAAAAGTGATTTTGTAGGATGTCCCGTAATGGTATCCCAAACATAAGAAGGACCCAAATAGGTTATAAGTCCGCCAAGGGAGACTAGTAATACAATTGCCGCAGCAGACACAATTGATATTATTTTCTTTTTCCGTTTTTTCTGAGCAATAATTTCCTGATACTCTTCCTGTTCCAATAAATCTTCTTCGGTAGGTTCGGGCAGGGCTTCTTTTGTTTTAACAAGGATCTCTTCAATTGATTTTCTATCCTGCTCAGCCACTGCTGTAGGGGGTTTGGACCTTGCAAATTTTACAAGATCTGCTGTTTGAAGTATTTTTTCAAATTGTTTGATTGTATTATCCTGAAGCTTTAATTCACCTGCATCCTGCAGTAATTCTAATTTTTGAATCAATTCACCTGTGGTACTTTCCAGAGCTGAAATATGCACCTCTTCTTCAAGATAGGATCGTACTATTGCGGTTAATTCTGAATAATACACTTTGTACTTATCCTGAATTAAATATTTAGAATTTTCTAATCGTTTCAATTCCAAAAGTGCCCTCTCATAAGGAGGGAGCAATGCTACCTTTTCCTCTTCTGTCAATGGTTTTTTCCGAAGTATGAACCAATAAATAAGGCCGCCCGCAATTCCGGCAATAAGTAAAACAATCAGGAGGATTTTCCAAAATTCACTATTGCTTTTTTGTACGCTTATTAAAGGTTTTATATCATACATTTTTTGGTTGACCGTATCAACCGGTATCGTGGCAACATCAACTTTTAGGGAGTCTGTAAAAAATCCGGCCCCGTTAATTTCAATGCGCTGAGCTGGCAGCATGTATGATCCGGAATCAAATTGTGTTAGCGCGTATATTTTCTGGAGAGTAATCCTATCTTTTTTTCGGGTTGTATCTGTTTTAAAAGCTTCAACAGTTTCCAAGGGTGAAAAGGTTTGCCCTTCAGGGAAGAATACCCGGGCAGTTGAATCTACTTCAACAGTAACCGTAAAATGAATTTGTTCACCAATTTTAATGTTCGTCGTGTCTACTTTTGAGCTTATTACGGGTTGTAATTGAGCAATAATAGGACTCCCAAAAAATAAAAGATATAACAGGAACACCGGTCCAGACCAGGAACTGATAATACGTCTTAAATTCATTGAAATCATATCCATTTATCCTCTTCGCTTAAAATAACCCAATAACTTTTTAACATAACTCTCATCTACTCGACAATCCAAAACACCACATCCCGATTTATTGAAAGTATCTTTAAAATAGTCTACCCGATTTCTGTAGTATTCCCCGTAAGTTTTCCGAACGTTTTTAGATTGTGTATTTACAAGTTTCACTGAACCGGTTTCCGAATCCAGCATTTGTACTACTCCTAAATTTGGAATATGTTCTTCTTTTTCGTCGTAAATACGAATACCGGTAACATCGTGTTTTTTACCTGTAATTCTGAGCGTTTGTTTATAATCTGCAGCCATAAAATCTGAAAGCACAAATACAATTGCTTTTTTCTTCATGACGTTAGTTAAATATTTTAGAGCTTCCCCGATATTCGTCTTATTGCTTTTCGGTGAAAATTCCAGCAATTCTCGTATTATTCTCAAGACATGGCTTTTACCTTTTTTAGGAGGTATAAAGAGTTCAATTTCATCAGTAAAAAGGAGTAGACCAATTTTGTCGTTGTTTTGGAGAGCGGAAAATGCAAGTGTGGCCGATATTTCTGTAATTATATCTTTTTTAAAACTATTCGTTGTACCAAAAAGTTCAGAGCCACTGACATCTACCATAAGCATCATGGTTAGCTCCCTTTCCTCCTCAAAAACTTTTACAAAAGGTTCGTTATATCTGGCTGTGACATTCCAATCAATGCTTCTTACATCATCGCCAAACTGATATTGGCGGACCTCGCTAAAAGTCATTCCACGACCTTTAAAAGTAGAATGGTATTCCCCTCCAAATATGTGATCTGAAAGACGACGGGTCTTAATTTCAATCTTACGAACTTTTTTTAATAACTCCTTGGTATCCATTCGGGTTCAAGCTTTTTAGTTTATAAGCAAATGCCCATTACGGCATTGAACTACATAGGTTGAACTATTATGGCACTTCAATTTCGTTAACAATCCGGTTGATTATTTCTTCTGAAGTAATATTTTCGGCCTCTGCTTCATAGGTAATTCCAATTCGATGCCTAAGTACATCATGCACAACTGCACGCACATCTTCGGGTACCACATACCCACGTCTTTTTATGAAAGCATAACATTTAGCGGCATTTGCCAGATTAATACTCCCACGTGGTGATGCTCCAAAACTTATGAGTGGCTTAAGATCTGCCAAATCATATTTTTCCGGATATCTTGTGGCAAATACTATATCGAGGATATATTTTTCAATTTTTTCATCCATGTAGACTTCCCGAACTGCCTGTTGAGCGCTGAGAATTTGTTTAAGTGATATAACAGGTTTAACTTCCTGAAGTATGCCCTGAAGATTTTGTCTTATAATAAGTTGTTCTTCATTCATCTTTGGATAATCAATAACCGTTTTTAACATAAAACGATCCACCTGCGCCTCAGGGAGCGGATATGTTCCTTCCTGTTCCACCGGGTTTTGAGTAGCCATAACCAGGAACGGTTTATCAAGTATAAAAGTTTCATCACCTATGGTAACTTGTTTTTCCTGCATGGCTTCCAGCAGCGCTGACTGCACTTTGGCAGGAGCACGGTTAATTTCATCAGCTAACACAAAATTGGCGAATATTGGACCTCTTTTAATGGAGAAATCATTTTCTTTCATATTGTATATCATTGTTCCCACGACATCTGCCGGCAGAAGATCCGGAGTAAACTGAATTCTGCTAAAACTACCTTTAACCGCCTTTGACAGAGTGGTTATAGCAAGTGTTTTTGCAAGTCCGGGGACTCCTTCCAGCAAAATATGACCCTGTCCCAAAAGTCCGATCAACAATCGTTCTATCATATGCTTTTGACCTACAATAGCTTTATTCATTTCCAGAATAAGCAGGTCTATAAAAGCACTTTCCTGTGCAATCTTCTCATTAACAGCACTAATATCTATAGTAGTATTTTCCTCCATTAATATTTTTATTTTTTGGTTTTTAATCTGCTGGTCTTACAGTAGGGCGCAAATTGAAAATTTATTTATATAAGTGCTGTTAATGATTGGTTAAAAAATGTCTAGAACCCCAAGTTTTATGAAGTATTTAAGGGATTTATTTTATATTTTCACATACTTATGAAAAACAAGATATCTTATTCAAAAATTATTGCTGGAACCATGACATGGGGAAGTTGGGGAAAGAATCTTACAAAAAAGGAAATGACTGACCTTTTTGGCTACTGTTTCGAAAATGGAATAACAACTTTCGACCATGCAGATATTTACGGAGGTTATGAAAATGAAGAAGCGTTTGGAAACGCTTTTTTTCAAAGTTCAATCCCCAGGGAGCAGGTACAACTTATTACTAAATGTGGAATACAATATGTGTGCAAGGCCAGAGATAATAATGTAAAACATTATGATTATTCAAAAGATTACATTGTATGGTCTGCAGAGCGTTCTCTGTCCAAACTTAAAACAGACTATTTAGACCTTTTTTTACTTCACAGACCCAGCCCGTTAATGCAACCCGATGAAATTGCAGAAGCCATTCTTTATCTGCAAAAAGAAGGTAAAATACGAGAGTTTGGAGTGTCCAATTTTTCACCTTCACAGATTAATCTATTAGAGTCGGCATTACCAGTAACCGCTAACCAGGTTGAATTTTCCTTAACATCGGAAAAGTTAATGTATGACGGTACTTTTGATGATTGTATTATTCATAATCGGACTGCCATGGCGTGGAGTCCCTTGGGTAGCTATTTTAGGGAAGATAACAAAAGAAGGAAGCGAATAAAAAAGGAGCTAAAACGCCTTAAAAAGAAATATAAAGCAGATAGTAGTCAAATTCTTCTGGCATGGATCTTAAAACACCCTTGCCATGTTCACCCAGTTGTTGGCACCACCAACAAAGAACGATTAATGGCTTCTGTAAGAGCCACTGAAATTGATCTGGAGTTGGAAGATTGGTTTTTGTTATTAGTTGCATCTCAGGGACATAAGGTTCCCTAATCAGTAATCATTCCAAATAAAATTAATGAAAAAAACAGCATTTATTACGGGCGCAACCAGTGGCATAGGAAAGGCTACGGCGCTACTTTTCGCATCAAAAGATATCCGATTGGTAATTTGTGGGCGAAGAAAAGAACTTTTAATAAAATTGCAGAAGCAATTAGAACCACTTACTGATGTCTTTATCTTGAATTTTGATGTCAGGGACAAAAATGCCGTTTCAAATGCCATTAACTCATTGCCCGAGAAATTTTCTCATATAGATATTTTGATAAATAATGCGGGTAACGCTCATGGAATGGATCCTATAGAAAAAGGCAGCCTTGAAGATTGGGATGCGATGTTGGATATTAATGTTAAAGGACTTTTATATGTATCCAGGGCAATTTTACCACAAATGGTGGAGCGCCGTTCCGGACATATAATAAATATAGGTTCAACCGCCGGCAAAGAGGTTTATCCCAAAGGGAATGTTTATTGTGCAAGCAAACATGCGGTTGATGCTATTAATCAGGGAATGCGAATAGATTTAAACACTTATGGAATACGCGTTGGTGCTGTTAACCCGGGCTTGGTAGAGACAGAGTTTAGCAATGTCAGGTTTAAAGGGGATGTTGAACGAGCCGATAGTGTTTACCAGGGTTTTCAACCGTTAAAGCCTGAAGATATAGCAGATATAATTTACTTTGTAATATCACGCCCTCCCCATGTAAATATTGCAGATCTTGTAGTAATGCCCACTGCACAGGCAAGTAGTACTATAGTGAAGAAAACAATATGATTAATAAGCGCCTACTGGTAAAAAACCTTTTAGCTCATAATGACGAGAATAGTTTTTATGATAAAAAAAGGTTTATCAATATAGGTAAGCGAGAAGGTAAAGCTAAATTCCTAAAGCATGTTTGTGCACTGGCAAATAGCAATCCAAATAATAATTCATTTATTGTAGTTGGAGTTGAGGATGAAGACAATAAAATTGTTGGGGTAGATTTCTTTGATGACAGTAAAATTCAAAACCTGGTAAATGCCTATCTTGACAACCCTCCTTTGATCTCATATGAAAATATTCCGTTTCCGCACTTACCTGAAGGCAAGGTTGTAGGGTTGGTTACTATAAGCTCTACTGGCAAAGTTTGTGCATTGCGGCGCAATATATGGAAGTATTACGGAGGCGCAGTTTTTTTCAGAGATGGGAGTATAAGCATGCCAAAGGCTTTTGATATTGAATTAAAAGATATCAACTCAGAAACCGTTGCTACTATAGAACAACATGCCCGAAATAATATAGAACTTACCCTTGATGGCGTAATAGATTTTATAAATAACAGACATAGGGATCTGATTAGCAGCTATAAAGTTTTTAAAGAACAATTTGTACTCTGCTGGGCGGGGAATCAAAAAAAAGTTAAAAATGAAGTTTTTTATTCAAGAGTTGATATAGAACTTATTAATGAACAGGTTAAACTTTTCTTTTCTGCACTGGATGAAATCTCAATAAGCTATAATGATGAATCTTTTACTATCATGGAGTATGTGAAGTTGGGCTTGGGGAATCAACAAAAATACTATCCCTTGGAAAAAGTGGATATATATTTCTCAGATAACGGAACCTATCAAATTCAAAGTGATTTAATTTTTGAACCACCACAATATGACAAAAAGACCTTATATCATATTTTTAATTCAAACAAGGCTCTACTTCAAAAAATTGAAAAGGACGTATTACTTAAACGTTCAGAAGAATTAGATTTGAAACTATTACCGGCAACGTATCTTATTTGCTATTTTAATGGTTTTGAAGAGGCAAAAGATTTAATGGAAACTGCTCGTCCACTATTAAAGAAATACGATGTAAACATTTATGAATCCTTAAAGGAGTCTTTTCGAATTTTAAGAAAAGTAAAATATAGCTAAGACTTACTGAGCCAAAGAATTTGAAAGGGATTTATTTCTAATAAGCCACTTTTTAAAGTGATACTTTCACCTAATACCAAGTCTTTCAATTTACCTTTTGTTGCATAACCCTTGGAGGCAACAACGGCGGCATCAATCACATGAATACTTTCATCAAAATTGCAAATTACAAGCACATCTTTATCAGAATTACTTGTTCTTTCAAACATAAAAATATGTGGGTTTGAGGTTTGATGTAGCACTAAATTGTTCTTGTCAGCAAATACCGGAGTATTTCTTCTAATCCTAATTAGTTTTTTAAGGGAGTGGAATATTTGTGTTTGAGGGGTATCAATTTTATCTAATTCAGACACAATTTTCCAATCTTGTTTAGGTCTGTTAGCCCATCTGCTATCTTCTATTAAAGCTTTATTTTTAAGATACGAATAATCGTTTAATGTCCCTATTTCATCACCGGCATAGATCATAGGAATTCCTCCATAGGATAAAATAATGGCATGTAGCATTAGAATTTTATTTACTGCTAATTTTATCAATTTCTGATTGGTCTGCTCTAATCCTTTTTCCAATCCTAGTAAAGAGGCGGCACTACCGGTAATCCTCCCATCACCATTTTTTGGATTATACATAAAAATTTCTCCCATGGCGGGCGACCAATCCAGTTTTTGACAATAGTAATCCAATAAAAACTTTCTATGTGAAGACGCGTCCCAGCCTACTTCGTATATATAGCGGTCATCAAAACTAAGTCCAATGTCGTCGTGACATCTGATATAATTTATCCAGGTCCCCTCTATGGGTTTCCTTGGCAAATTCATCAGGTTTTTGTACAAAAGATGAGTTTTTTTTGTAGCTACTGAATTCCATAGTAGCGCCATCAACGTGGCATTGTAAGCAATTTCACATTCATTACCTTTTTTAATGCCTTCACCAAAATACTTGATAATTTCCTGAGGAGAAACTATAGCTTCAGCTAACAGAACAACCCCCGGTGCAACGACCTGTAAACACATGCGAAAGAGAGTAATTAGACTATGTGCTTCTGGAAGATTTTGAGAATTTGTACCCAATTTTTTCCATAGGAACGCCAGGGCGTCAAAGCGAATAACATCTACCCCTAAGTTGGCCAATTCCACCAGATTAGTAAGCATATCCATAAATACCATTGGGTTTGTATAATTGAGATCCCATTGATAGTCATTAAATACAGTCATAACCCACCTATTCATCTTTGTATTAAAAGTAAAGTTTCCCGGGGAAGTTTGAGGAAACACTTCCGGCAAGGAATGTTCAAATTCATCGGGCAAATTCCTGTCTGGGTAGGTATAATAATAGTCCTGGTATTTTTTATCTCCGGCCATTGCTTTTTTTGCCCAGGGAAACTCATCTGAAGTATGGTTTACCACAAAATCCATCATCAGATACATATTTTTGGAACGCAATTTTTTGGTTAGATTCAACAAGTCTGTTTTAGAACCATACTTTTTGTCTACTTGGGTATAACTATTGACGGCATATCCTCCATCATTTTCTCCTTTGGGCCTTGTAGTGACAGGCATGATATGTAAAAGATTGACACCTAATTTTTCAAAATATGGAATTTTAGTTTCAAGACCTTTCAGATCCTTATTGAAGTGATCGACATACAATTGCATACCAACCATTTTTTCTGACTGATACCAATTAGCATTTTTAAGCCTTTTCAAGTCTTGAATTTGAAGGTTTACAGGTCTTTTCTTAAAAAGTTCTGGTAAAAGATCCATTAAAGGAAATGAATTTGGTAAGATTGCCTCAGGGTATAGCGATAAGAATAGGTTTTGTATAATAGAAAGGTTAGTGGATAACCTTAAATCAAATAATTCTTTTAGATTGGTTTTCTCCGGGTTATCGAGCTCATTTGAAGCCAACAACCTGTGTAATGAGGTTTGGTTCATTCTAATTGTCAAGTTGAATTTGGGTTGGCAATGACTTTATTGCTCCGTAATTCATTGTTGTTATTGCCCCGGCTTTATTTGCTTTGGCGATCATTTTAAAAAGTAAATCCGTATTGCCTATAGCGCTCTCTATTTTATCCAGTGTAGAAATTTGTTTTAACAAACAGCCAATAAAGGCATCTCCGGCACCTGTGGTATCAACTGGCTTTACCATGACACTAGGGATTTTTTGTGAATGCCCTTGAGCACTTACAAATGTGCCTTCAGAACCAAGAGTAATGGTAATGATGGGGGAGCCGGCTTCATGGAAAAATTCACATGCATCCAAAATATTTTCCTTTCCTGAAAGTAATTTTGCTTCTTCCAAACTAAATTTACATAGTGTAGATTTTTGAATAAATGGCATACATTTTTTTATAAAGATATCCGTTTTGTTTTTCCATAGGTCTGCTCTGTAATTAGGATCAAAACTGATAAAGGCTTCTTGAGTTATGGCATCAAATAAATATCGGCCATAAGCTTCTTCTAAACTTCCCCCCAAAAGTGCCGTTGCAGCTCCAAAATGGACAATATTTTTATTAAAATTTTTCTTAATTGCCGGACTGTATTTAAGTTCCTTATCGGCACCCCTGCTAAAGACAAAATCACGTTCTCCATCTTCATCAATAGAAACAAAGGCAAGGGTGGTAAAAATTTCTGAACGTTGAGCTAAAGAAATGTCCACGCCTTCATTTTCCAACACCTTTAATAAAAATGTACCAAACGGATCATCACCAACACAACCAATAAAAGCACTTTTCCCTCCCAGTTTGGCTATAGCACACGCTACATTAGCCGGAGCACCACCTGCTTTTTTTGTGAATTCACTGGCTAAAGATAAATTACTACCTTGTTTTTCGGCAACAAAGTCTATGAGCAATTCACCTATACAAAACACTTCTTTCATAAATCTATACTTAAAGCAATTCCCAAAGTAATGAGAAATAAGGTGTTACTCCAAAAAAATCAGAACTATTTATTAAATCGATTCTCACCATTGTCCTAAACCCGTTATATTCAGAAAAGACACTTGGTCCGTTTTAAAGAATTGATTACCTTTTTCTGGAATTAAAAATCTAACAAAATGAATCTATTTGATGAGATTAAAAAGAAACTAAGTCAGGAATTTATTGATATAGTAGAATGGATTGACACCACTAATGACACCATAGTACACAGATTTGAGCGCTATCAGAATGAAATTAAAAATAATGCCAAATTGGTGGTTAGAGAAGGTCAGAAAGCCGTATTTGTAAATGAAGGTCAATTAGCGGATGTTTTTAAACCGGGGACACATACTCTGAATACCAAGAACCTTCCTATTCTGACTACTTTAAAGGGATGGAAATATGGATTTGACAGCCCTTTTAAGGCAGAGGTATATTTTGTTAATACCAGATTGTTTACAGACGAAAAGTGGGGAACAAAAAACCCGGTTATGTTGAGTGATGAACGCTTTGGTTTAACTGAGATAAGGGCTTTTGGGACCTATAGCTTTAGAATTAGCGATGCCGGAAAATTCGTTGTAGACGTAGTTGGCACCGATGGTAATTTTACAAATTACGAGGTTAACGAACACCTCAAGAGTTTAATTGTGACGCGTTTTACAGATACTGTGGGGGAGGCAAACCTACCTCTGGAATTATACGCCGCAAATACAAGTGAACTTTCCGAAACGTGTCAGGAAGTTATGAAACCAGAATTTGAGCGTGTGGGGATAGAGTTGGAAAAATTCTATATAGAAAACGTTTCCATGCCCGAGGAACTCAAGAAGGAGATTTTTGATTACAGCAGATTAGACAAACTAGACTTATCCAAACTCACTCAATTTAAGGCAGCCAAAGCCATGGAAGCCGCTGCAAAAAATGAAGGCGGTACTGCCGGAGCAGGAATGGGTATGGGCATGGGTTTTGTACTGGCACAACAAATGGGAACTTTAATGGGTCAGCCAGCACAACAACCCTTTACTTCACAACAGCCGCAAGGAACTGCTCTGCCACCTCCAATTCCTGTTCAGGTAATGTATTACTATGCTGCAAACGGTCAACAACTTGGCCCTGTTTCATTTGATAAATTAAAGGAACTTTTTGCAAATAGGACTATTAACCGGGATTCTCTGGTATGGAAACAAGGTCTTATGGGGTGGACAGCACTTAAAGAAATAGAGGAGTTAAAGGCTTTTTTGGGGGGTAGTACACCACCGCCATTACCTAAAATGTAGCAACCCTAAGATTAAAAAAACACTTTTCCAATTTTACTGATTTTGGTAATAATTACAAATGGAAGAAACCCAGTATTCTGAACAGAAAAAATCCTGTGCCAATTGTGGCGCAGAACTAAAATACAAACCAGGTTCACATCAGGTTAAATGTGAGTATTGTGGATATGAAGAATTTATTGAAAAGACAAAGCGAAGTTTTGAAGAACTTGAACTTGAACATTATATTAAGGCAGTAGGGGACAATGCGTATACCGAAACAATAGATCTTCTGCATTGTAAGAATTGTGGTGCAAACCAACATGTTGAAGAAAATTACAAGTCGCTTCATTGTGTTTATTGTGGAGAACCCCTTATTAGAGAAGATATAGAAAGAGAAGGTTGGATACTGCCAGGGGCGCTGGTTCCATTTCAATTTGATAACAAAAATGCGGGAAGGATATTCACAAATTGGGTGGAAAGATTGTGGTTTGCTCCAAATAAGCTTAAACGTGCGGCATTAGATCCGGAAGCTATTCACGGTCTTTATCTCCCTTTTTGGACTTTTGATGCAGAGCTCTTTGCATCTTACGAAGGTCAAAGGGGCGATTATTATTACGAAACTCAAACCTACAAAACTAAAAATGGAACTCAAACCAGGCAGGTAAGAAAAACACGTTGGACACCTGCTTATGGAACGGTAGATGGTTTTGTGGATGATATCCTGATCAATGCTTCGAAAAAAAAACAAAGAGAAGTTCCGTCAAATATTTCACATTGGAATTTGAAAGAGCTTAGCGCATTTAATTCAAAATATCTTTCGGGTTTTGTAACTGAAAAATACACAATTCCTTTGAGAGAAGGGCATCGCAAATCATTCCAAAAAGCCAAGGAGATAGCTCATTCATGGATACGACAAGACATTGGAGGCGATACGCAAAGGATACATCATTCTGACATAAAACTTTCAAAAGAAACTTTTAAGCATGTACTCTTACCTGTTTATATAAGTTTCTACAAATACAAAGGGAAAGAATATCATTTTTATATTAACGGACAAACCGGGAATATCCATGGTATTCGACCCTATTCCTTCTGGAAAATATTTTTTCTCATACTTTTTGTTATTGCCATCATCGGAATTATTGCGAATTTTGCCAAATGAGAACTTTGGTAATCGGTGATATACATTCAGGGTTGAAAGCTTTACAACAAGTTTTGGAAAGGGCCAGGGTTAGTGAAGATGATCTACTTATTTTTTTAGGAGATTATGTTGACGGATGGAGCCAGGCTGTTGAAACCGTTAATTTTTTGATTGAACTAAGAGTAACGCATCAATGTATTTTTTTAAGGGGCAACCATGATGAGCTTTGTTATGAATGGTTGAGAACGGGACAGGATAAACCTATGTGGTTGCAACATGGGGGTATGGCGAGCAAGACTTCGTATCAGGTACTGGAGGATGGTTCGCAGAGAGTTCATATGGATTTTTATAATAATCTGGATAATTACTACCTGGATGATAAAAACCGTCTGTTTGTACATGCAGGTTTTACCAACTTAAAAGGCGTAAAATTTGAATATTTTCCCAAAATATTTTACTGGGACAGAACTTTATGGGAATTGGCACTATCTCTGGATCCGGAACTGGCCCAAACTGATTTATTTTATCCGGAACGACTTGCCAATTACCAGGAAATTTTCATTGGTCATACACCTGTAACCAGAATTGGAAAAACCATACCTCAAAGGGCAGCAAATGTCTGGAATATGGATACAGGAGCTGCTTTTAAAGGACCTTTGTCAATTATGGATGTAAATTCAAAACAAGTTTGGCAAAGTGATCCGGTCCATCTTTTTTACCCTGAAGAAAGCGGAAGAAATTAATATTTGAATTATAACTGCAATAATTTCATGATTTTATTATCGTAACTTTGCAAGAAAATAATATATGTCCACTAAAAATATAAGGCTGGAGGTGATGCAGGCAATAGAACCTAAGGTTGCCGGGTTTATGGATTCTTTTTTGATTCCTATTGATGAGATATGGCAGCCGTCAGATTTTCTTCCGGATTCACGTAGCGAAAAGTTTTTTGATGAGGTTGAACAGATCCGAGAGGAATCTAAAGAATTGGGATATGATTTTTGGGTAACCATGGTTGCCGATACAATTACGGAAGAAGCCTTGCCAACTTATGAATCCTGGTTAATGGATGTTGAGGGAATTAATCAACACACTGAAGAACCCAGTGGATGGTCCAAATGGGTGAGAGCATGGACAGCAGAAGAAAACAGGCATGGTGATGTACTTAACAAATTTCTTTACCTCTCAGGAAGAGTAAATATGAGAGAAGTGGAGATCTCAACTCAGTACTTGCTTAATGATGGGTTTGACATAGGGACAGACAGAGACCCGTATAAGAATTTTGTATACACTTCGTTTCAGGAATTAGCTACCAATATTTCGCATAAAAGGGTAGGTCAGATGGCCAAGAAAAAAGGAAATATACTTCTAAGTAAAATGTGCAGCATAATTGCGGGCGATGAAATGCGTCATCATTTGGCCTATAGAGAATTCGTAAAGACCATATTTGGACAAGATCCCAATGGTATGATGCTTGCATATGCAGATATGATGAAGAGAAAAATTGTAATGCCGGCTCATTTTTTAAGGGAATCCGGAGAGGGTATCGGACTTGCATTTGAAAATTTTTCCAACTGCGCACAAAGGTTGGGGGTTTATACTTCGCAGGATTATATTGACATCTTTAATAAATTGAACCAGTATTGGGATCTGGAGACACTTAGAAGCCTTTCAGATGAGGCCCAAAAAGCCAGGGACTACCTTTTGGGAATGCCAGATCGTTTAGAGCGAATCGCCGAAAGAATGAAATTAAGTGAGGATCAATTCCGATTTAAATGGGTTGAGGCCAACGGAATGCTATAATAAAAGAGACCGGATTTAATCCGGTCTCTTTTATTATAGTTTACCACGTTTATGTTCTACCTGCCATTTGTATAATTCTTTCCATTTACCTTCATAACACATTTTTGCTTGCATTGGCCAGGATGCCGGATCGTGAACTTTGTAACGATCACCTCCTGAATCCAATACTTCCTGACACTTGGAAACAGAAGTTTTAGACAAGTCCTTCCAGGTCTTAATATCATAATTGTGAAAAAGGCCTTCAATTTTGGGACCTATTCCTTCCACCACCTTCAGATCATCTGGTTTTATATTTTTACCAAAAGCCGCCTTAGCGGCACTTTTATTAAACGCAATTTCAGAAGAAATGACTGCTGAACTTTCAGCAGTCATTTTTTTATTACAGGCAGCAAGATCTGCTTCTAATTTTGCATTTAAATCTTTGAGTGAATTTAGTTCTGAAGAATGGTCAATGCCTGTATTACTACCTTTACCCAATAAATATCCAAAAATAGTACAAAGAACCCCTACAAGAAGAGGGATGAGCCAACACCAAATGTTTATACTTTCAAAATTCATAAGTTGATATTATTTAATTAGTTCTTATACAATAAGTCTTCCCTGCTAGTATCATTGGCTTTTCAAAATCTATTGCCTTTTAAAGCAATAAAAGAATAGACACTTTTTAAGGCGGCAAGGTCATCCTATAATCCACATTCACTGCAGTACATAATAAAAAAATAAATCCCTGCTAATATGGTAATTATAATCCCAAGGAGGTTCGCAGTCTTTTTCGTCATCAGTAATTGACTATTTGTTATTCTGTATACAATGTATTAAAAAAATCTTAAATTTTGTTAAAATTGAAAGGCTTTATACCTTGAGTGACCTGGTTAACCCTCTAATAATGATTAAGATGCTCCTAATGGACAGGAATAAATACATGACATACCTTAATAACTACCAATTACACATTTTTTTGATCCATTTATAACTTTCTCTAACTGAAATAAACCACCATTTAGGACATTTGTTAAAAATTAAGCTGCACTGCTATTTCTCCCGACAAAGATCCGGTATTGAAATAGGGTCTACTGCTTCTTAATACTTTGAGTTAGTTAAAGAATCCCGTTGTTATTTCTTCCATAAATAACAGCGGTTTTTTTAAATTATTGAAAACATACAACTCCATCTTCCAATTGTATATTTTTAACTGCAAGCGAAACATGATTTTGATGGTCCCTTACTAAGAATTTGTTTTTTAAAGATAAATTATCGTATCCGATGGAAATGAGAAACTTAAAAAAACAAATTAAGGAAGGTTTCACTTTCTGCTGCATGATACAATTACCTCGAATTCAAACTATGTTCCAGGATAGCCGAAAGATTAAGTAGCCAAATTCAATAAGATCGGAATATAATTCTTTTAATTACACCCCGCGATATTAAACACAAAAAGTTCGGTGTTTTATTAAAAATACCTGCAGAAACTTTAGCTTTTTCATTTCACAAGAAATGCCGCTGTCTCAAAGTTTCTGCAGGTATTAGGTTTAAAGATCGAATTTTATCCCCTGGGCCAAAGGTAATTCAGTAGTATAGTTAATCGTATTTGTCTGTCTTCGCATATAAACTTTCCACGCATCAGAACCACTTTCACGTCCACCTCCTGTCTCCTTTTCTCCTCCAAAAGCGCCACCAATCTCGGCGCCCGAGGTACCAATATTTACATTGGCTATACCACAATCACTGCCGGCGACTGAAAGAAAATTCTCAGCTTCCCTTAAATTATTGGTCATAATGGCCGAGGAAAGTCCCTGAACAACGCCATTTTGAATTTTTATCGCATTTTCTACATCACCTGAATATTTTACCAAATAAAGAATAGGTGCAAAAGTTTCATGTTGTACTATTTCATAGTTGTTATTCGCCTCGGCAATTGCCGGATATACATAACAACCACTTTCGTAACCTTCCCCCTCTAAAACACCGCCTTCCACGATCAGGTTTCCACCTTCGGCTACTACTTGCTCAAGGGCCTTTTTATACATTGCTACGGCATCTTTATCTATTAAGGGACCTACATGATTATTCTCATCCAGCGGGTTTCCAATACGCAATTGCTTATAGGCAGTAACTAATGAATCTTTTACCTGGTTGTAAATAGATTCATGTATGATAAGTCTTCTTGTAGAGGTGCACCGTTGTCCTGCTGTACCAACCGCTCCGAATACGGCTCCGATAACTGTCATTTTTATATCTGCATCCGGGGTAACAATAATCGCATTATTACCACCTAATTCAAGGAGAGATTTCCCTAATCTGGCGGCAACCGCCTGGGCAACAATTTTACCCATGCGAATAGAACCTGTTGCGGAAATTAAAGGAACTCTAGTGTCATTTGTCATCATTTCACCAACTCTATAATCCCCATTTATCAAACAGGAAATACCTTCGGGAAGTCCATTTGCTTTGAACACCTCAGCGGCTATATTTTGACAAGCTATACCGCAAAGTGGCGTTTTTTCTGAAGGCTTCCAAACACAAACATCGCCGCAAATCCATGCAAGTGCTGTATTCCACGCCCAGACAGCGACAGGGAAATTAAAAGCCGAAATTATTCCTACAATTCCCAAAGAATGGTATTGTTCGTACATTCTATGTCCTGGTCTTTCTGAATGCATGGTCAGTCCATGTAATTGCCGAGAGAGCCCTACAGCAAAATCACATATATCTATCATTTCCTGTACTTCGCCTAAACCCTCCTGATAAGACTTCCCCATTTCATATGAAACTAACTTACCTAAGGGCTCCTTTAATTGGCGTAGTTTATCTCCAAACTGGCGGACAATTTCGCCTCTTTGAGGAGCGGGTTTTAATCGCCAAAGATGAAAGGCTTTAGAGGCAGTATCTATAACTTTTTCATAATCGTTTTGGGACGTGCTTTTAACTTTACCAATTAAAGCACCATCTACCGGGGAATATGATGCGATAATTTCCCCTGAGGAAAAATAGTCGGAACCGGTTGAAGTGCCATTATTGATTTCCTTTATTCCTAATTTTTCTAATGCTTGGTCAATTCCAAAATCCACGGCTACTAGTGTCATTTTATAACTTTTAAAAGGTAATTTGTTAGATTCTGACAAAGCTACGAATAATAGTGATTATGTAATCCGAAAGTTATGGAATCTTAGGCCTGATTAATAAAGATTAGAAGCAGTGCAATTAAGGCAGGTAGTGCTTGTACAATGAATATTTTTTTATCTGCAGTTAGGGCCCCATAAATGCCCGCAATTGCCACACAGCTCAGAAAAAATATAGAAATATTTATATTCCAAAAGATATCCTGAATAAAAAAAGTCCAAATAAGGCCAGCAGCTAAAAATCCGTTATACAGGCCCTGGTTTGCTGCCAGAGATTTTGTTGGTTCAAACATGTCCTTAGGAAATTTTTTAAAGATCTTTTTACCCCTGGTAGTCCAGGCAAACATTTCGAACCAAAGAAAATAAAGGTGTAGTGCTGCGACAATTCCGATAAAAATAGTAATCGTAAGTTTCATTGTTTATCTTTCTTCTATAGCAGTAAACCTGGCATCAACAGGCATCACTGTTCCGCAATTATCACAGGTCCTTAACTCTTCAGAACCGTAGAAATAGGAAAAATGTGGGAAAAAGTCCTTTTCAATATCGTGAAGTGTAAAATAAGTTTCGTAAAGTTTATGGTTGCAATTATCGCAAAACCAAAGAAGGCCGTCCTTTATTTGCATATGGTCCCTTTTTCGCTCTATTACCAGGCCAATGGAGTCTGCATGCCTAACAGGAGAATGTGGGACTTTTGCAGGATGTAGATACATATCGCCAGGCCCCAGTATCATAGTTTTTTTTTGTCTGTCTTCCTGTACATGTATTTCTATATGCCCTTCTAATTGAAAAAAAAGTTCCTCTGTTTCATTGTAGTGATAGTCTTTTCGTGCATTTGGGCCAGCAACGATCATGACTATATAGTCACCGGCATCTTTATATAAATTCTTATTTCCAACCGGAGGTTTTAGTGAGTCTCTGTTTTCTTCAATCCACTTGTAAAGATTAAATGGTGGTATTATTGCCATTGTTTTCTAATTATTAAGGAATGTTATAGGGAAATACTAAAAGTAATATTCCCTATCAAATGTAAGAAAAGAAAATTTTCCGGAGTAGATTATCGGTAGAACAACTGAGTAAAATAGAATTTACCACTGGAGTCTTTTTTTACGCTTACGGCTGTGTGTGTAAATTCGCCTTCAATTGTTTTACGATGATTAGGACTTTCAAGCCAATTCTCTAAAGCTGCGGCAGCATCTGGATAATCTTTGGCAACATTTTCGGCTACATATTCAGCATTAACTTCACTGGAAATTCTGGAGGCTCTTGAGCTAAAGTTGTCATGACTTAAACTGCCTTTGGCAATCATATAATCGGTATGGGTATTGGCATAATCATAGGCAACTTTGCTATAAAGTAATGATGAATAACCTAAGCTGATTCTATGGTCATTCACTATACCCAAAAGTTCCTGTTCCACCACAACGGCATTTTCAGAACTCGGAATATTTGTATTTTCAATGGACTCATTGCTACAAGATCCAGCCAACAATACAAATAAAACCGAGACAGCTATTGGCAATCTCATTTTCATATAGTGTTCTATTTGAAAGTAGGGTAAAGGAAGAGTGGGGTGTTCTCTGGGATCTTATTAAAAAGATCACCTTGGTAATATTAAAGAAATTATGAAAAAGGCGTATGAAAAACCCTTTTTTTTCGATGAACTGCACTTTTCACCAATTATCAGTCATTAAATACTTCAATTACGTTTCCAAAAACCAGAGCACCAATATCTCTGACGGGTTTATAAAGAATAGATTCTGCAACCGTAGTATTTTCAATTAAATTAAATGACCAACTTGCACTTTCAAAAAAATACAAAAGCGTACCAAGGATAACAGCAGTTTTTAATACACCAAATAAACCACCTGCAAGTTTATTGAGTAACCCAAGCATAGCAAAATCTGCAATTTTAGTAAGTATTTTTCCAGCCATATTCACCAAAATGACAATAGCCAGAAAAGTAATAATGAACGCCGTCAATTTAATGTAATTTTCATCCCAGTCCATGTTTTGAGAAAGGTAGCTCCCCGTTAAGTAAGAAAATTGAATTGCACCATAAAGCCCAATAATAACAGCGGCGAGTGAGGCGATTTCAACAAAGAGGCCATTTTTCAGACCTTTATAAAGGCCATATGCCAGTAATAAACCCAAAATAATATCCAGAAGATTCACGAAAATTCGTTTGCACAAATATAGAATATTGATTTGTACCTTTGATTTTTCAAAAGAAGGGTTCAGGTTTAATTTTAAATTTTAAATCTTTTTTGATACTAAAAATGAGTAGAGATAGTCAATTAAAAGATAGGTGGGAAGAACTCATTAAGAAATTATCTGCCAGGTTTTCCGATGGAGATCCAATGGATTTAGATGGGATAATATACCTTATTGGCATCCAGGAGTTGGGTCAATATCACAGGGAGTATAAAAAGGACGAGAAAGTTAATCTGATGCATATTGCCATTTGCAGACTATTGGAACCCTATGGCTACTATGAGTTTGAGTTTTTTGATGAGGAAGGTTGGCCACATTATAGTGTCAAGGAGACACTTCCGCCTTTAAAAGCTGGAGAGCAATCTGTATTAATGAAAGAGGCAATAGTGAATTATTTTGTAGAACGAGCTTTTATTTTATAAACCGTCATGATAAAACCTTATTATGCCGTAATCTTTACCAGCACCAGGACTTCCGGGGATAAAGGATATGGCTTAATGTCCAAACAAATGGAAGAACTGGCCAAAAAGCAATCTGGTTATTTGGGATTTGATAGTGCAACAGGGGACCTTGGGATATCTGTAAGCTATTGGGAAAGCCTGGAATCTATTTCAGGATGGAAATCAAATCTCAAACACCTGGCTGCACAGGAATTTGGAAAAAAAGAATGGTATAAATGGTACAAAATAAGAATCTGCCTTGTTGAAAGGGAATATGAATTTACTGCCTCATCTTAAAACAAGCTATCATGTTTTTGCTCAATATTTCAACGGTAAATTAAAGATAACATTTGCTTAAAAACTTTGCATTTGTATTGGGGGTATAAACCTTTACATTTGTAATTGGGCATAAATAATTAGATACCTTTAATTGCAAAACATGAAGGAGAACGTACCATTTTCAAACCTGGACCGTAATAAAATCATTCAAAACCTAACCAAAACCAAATTCGATCTTGTAATAATTGGAGGTGGAATTACAGGAGGGGGTATTGCCCTTGACGCAGCTGCAAGGGGACTAAAAGTGGCTCTGCTAGAAAAGGGGGATTTTGCATCAGGGACTAGTAGTAAATCTACTAAGTTAATTCATGGAGGCCTTCGATATCTTAAGCAATTTGATTTTTGGTTAGTTAAAGAGGTTGGATCTGAACGGGCCATAGTACACAAACTCGCGCCACACCTGGTACTTCCCGAAAAAATGTTACTTCCTTTAATTGATGGCGGGTCTTATGGAAAATGGCTTACATCTATTGGGTTAAAGGTCTATGATATTTTGGCACAGGTATCAGGCGATGACAAGCGTAAAATGCTTGAAAAAAAAGAAGCATTAGAACTGGAGCCCTTATTGCCAAAGAAAAAATTAAAAGGCGCGGGTTATTATGCTGAATATCGCACAGACGACTCAAGGCTTACAATTGAAAATATAAAGACTAGTCTTTCATACGGTGCGATTGCATTGAATTATGCAGAGGTCTCGGCTTTTGATTATACTGACAATATTATTTCAGGGTTACATTTTAAGGACTTTATATCCGGTCATGAATTTACTATTAAATCAAAATATGTGATAAGTGCTGCCGGCCCTTGGGTAGATGAATTGCGAAGTTTAAATAACTCAAAAAAGGGAAAACGCCTTCATCTTACAAAAGGAGTTCATTTGGTATTTCCACATACAAAATTACCCGTAAAACAATCTGTTTATTTTGACGTTCCTGACGGACGGATGATTTTTGCAATCCCCCGGGGTAAAATAACTTATGTGGGTACAACAGATACTAACTATGATCAGGATAAAGACAATGTTAAACTGGATTTGGCAGACGCTCTTTATTTAATTTCCGCAGTTAATAATATGTTTCCTAAAATTCAATTGGAATTGGACGATATTATCTCTTCCTGGGCTGGTTTGCGCCCCTTAATCCATGAAGAGGGAAAATCTACTTCTGAATTATCCCGTAAGGATGAGATATTTATTTCAGATACTGGTCTAATAAGTATGGCTGGAGGCAAACTTACCGGGTATCGAAAGATGGCAGAAAGAGTTGTAAACCTCTTATCCAAAAAAATGGAAGAGGAAGAAGGAATTGAGCTGGCGGAATGTACAACGGTTCAGATTCCTCTGTGTGGCAATGATTTCAAAAAATCCAAACACGTCAAAAAGTACATTTCAGAAATATTTCAACGAATCGGAGCAGATGGTTTTACAGAATATGATGCCTGGTATCTGGTAACTACTTATGGCAAGCAAACCGAGGTAATTTTGGAGGATTATTCAATTCAGAAAGATAAAGATCCCTACATAAAAATGGCCAAAGCCGAACTTCATTACGGAATTAATTATGAGATGATAACTACTCCCATGGACTTTTTTATCCGCAGGACGGGTCGCTTATATTTCGATATTGAGAGCATACCATTTCTATTGGATCCGATTCTGGGTGAATTCAAGTCAATTTTTAAATTGGATGATTCACAAATCCAGGCCTGGAAAGAAAAAATGATGCAAGAACTACACGAGCATTCTGTTTTTTCTTTGGACAGGGGTTAATGCTATTTTTCCATTACTCCGGAACCTTTTTCTAATACTTCAGTCACTCCGGGTACTGGAATTGGATAAAAGCCATTCTCATCGGGTATTACGGGAGGCACAGTATCCCAACTATATGTTTCAGGCATTAGACTCCTTCCTTTGTTCAAAGCATCTTCAAAAGTGATTAACTGCCCTGAATAGGTGGCCATTCTCCCAAGAATTGCTGTCATAGTTGTTTTTGCAGCATGTTCCGCATCACTTATAACTCCTCCAGCTTTAATAGAAGCGAACAAGGCATCATGTTCTGTCTGATAGGGATTCGGATCATTATTCCCCTGATGTTCATAAATGGTACTACCATCATAGCCGGTAATAATGCCTTTATTCTGTGAATCGGTGTAAATTTTTCCCTTAGTACCCATAAAACTTTCGGATACATTGTCTAAACAACCTTTTTGATGTCTGCACTGACTGGAAATGACCGCACCGGAGGGATAAGTGAATTCCACAAAATGGTGGTCAAATATCTGGCCGAATTCTTTTCCTTTTCTCACTTCTCTGCCACCCATCCCCTGCGCATGTATGGGGAACTCCCCAATAAACCAATTAGCAACATCTATATTGTGAATGTGTTGTTCTACGATATGATCACCACATAACCAGTTAAAATAATACCAATTCCGCATTTGATATTCCATTTCTGTTTGGTTTTCCTGACGCTCTTTCACCCATACCCCGGAACTATTCCAATACACCTGTCCTGAAACGATCTGGCCAATTTTATCCGCTCTTATCTCCTCAAGGCATGCTAAATAATTCCTTTGATAATGTCGTTGCAGTCCAACCACAACATTCAGTTTTTTCATTTTAGCAATTTTGGCAGTTTCCAAAACGCTGCGTATTCCTGGTGCATCCGTAGCTACTGGTTTCTCCATAAAAACATGCTTATTTTTACTTATTGCATACTCAAAATGAATAGGCCTGAAACCAGGTGTAGTAGTTAGTATTACCACGTCTGCTTTATCAATAGCTGCTTTATAGGCATCAAAACCCTGGTGTTTATCTTCATCTTTAACCGCAATTTTATCTGTATCAATAAATTTTTTGGATAAAATTTCATAACAGTTATCCAATCGATCCTGAAATGCATCGGCCATCGCGACCAATTTTACATTTTCTTTAGTACTCAAGGCTTGCGCTGCGGCGCCGGTACCTCTGCCACCGCACCCAACCAGTGCAATTTTAATGGCATCGTCCCCAAGGACATGTGCTGAAGCTGCGACCTCTAAAGGAACAGCTAATATTCCACCTGCTGCCAGGGCAGTGTTTTTGCAAAAATTTCTACGGGTAAGGACTTGCTTTTTATTTTCCATTTTTAAAGTTTTTAATAATCATCAATTGCGGTAAGCCAATAAGCCTCAATTTCTTCCTTTGGAGGGGTTTCTTTCGGGCGAATAACTCTAAAGCCAATATTTGGGGCATTGGTAAACCACCAGCGGCTTTTGGGAATCTGAGGGTCAATTCTTTTCCATTCTGCTGAGGAGCCTTTCCGGGCAGATGATCTGAGCTCTGTAGCGGAATCCATCCAGGAGCCCCCTCGAACAGATCTTGGATATAGTTTTGTAGGTTTCACCCATGGATTGTCTGTGGTTTTTCCTGATCTATTGGCATATGTATCAGCAGCGTATTGGTCCATGGTCCATTCAGCAACATTTCCGTGCATATCATAAAGGCCATATTTATTAGGTTGCTTAGCACCTACTTGCTGATATTTGCCTTCACTATTGTATTCGTACCAGGCATAAATATTTAATTCTAGGGGGTCATCACCAAAATAATAGGAGGAAGTACTACCCGCCCTGGCCGCATATTCCCATTCTGCTTCTGTAGGCAGTCTATAGAAATTTCCTGTTTTTGCGCTAAGCCATTTGCAAAATGTTATTGCCGCATATTGGGTGATATTTACAACGGGATATCCTTTTTTACCCATGCCGTGACTCATATCTACATAGGGGGTTGTTGCGGAAGATATGGCATCAATATCTATGGTAACTTCAGTACCTAAATCACTCAATCCAAAAGTATCGATTTGTCTCTCTAAAAAAAGTTCATATTGATCCCATGTTATTTCAAATACACTCATCCAGAAATCATTTACCAAAACCTTATGCCGAGGTTTTTCATCTTCTTTATGGCTATTGCTCCCCATGAAAAATTCACCTCCTTTAATAGGGTTCATTTTAACCGTAATTTCACTTCCTGGAATTTCTTGCGAATAAGCAATGAAGGAATTTATTTTTTTTGTTATTTCCGGAGATTGAGAGCTTCCATCAGAAGTGAAAGCCATGGTTAAAAAAATGACAGATACCGCTATTAAAAGAATGATATATTTTAGATTCATTTCAAAATATTTAGAAATAACATGGCGCCAAAATATTTCTAAAATATTCATTTAGAAGCTAATAAAAAAATTTCAGGCTCAATCTAATTTATCTGTAAGTGCGTTGAAAGTTACTTTGGCGCTCTTCTGGTTATAAAGTATATCATATACTGCATCAATAATTGGCGTCTTAACTTTCTTTTTAAATGTTGATTTTAATTTATAAGCACTTTCGGTTGCATAATAACCTTCTGCTATCATTTTCATTTCCATCATAGCACTTTTTACTCTATACCCTTTGCCAATCATATTTCCGAACATCCTGTTGCGGCTAAAAGTTGAATAACCTGTGACAAGTAAATCTCCTAAATAGGCAGAATTGTTAATATTCCGTTTCATCTTGTGAACCCTGAAAATATAACGCTTCATTTCGCGGATGGCATTGCTCATTAAAACAGCTTGGAAATTATCGCCATATCCTAATCCGTGAGCTATTCCTGCTGCTAACGCGTAAATATTTTTAAGCATTGCAGCATATTCGGTTCCTATGATATCATCAGAAATCTTGGTTTTAATATAATGGCTGTTCAAATGTTCAGCGAGCATCCTGGCCTTTGCAGTATCTGCGCAGGCAATTGTTAAATAGGACAGGCGCTCTAAAGCTACTTCCTCAGCATGACAGGGACCAGTAATCACCCCAATATTTTCAATTGGAATATCATATTTTTTATGAAAATGCTCACCAACAATTAAGCCTGTTTCCGGAACAATTCCTTTGATAGCTGAGAATATAATTTTATCCCTTAAAGGGATAGTAAGTTTTTTGAGTTCACTCTCTAAAAAAGCAGATGGAATTGCAAAAATCAACAGATTGGCCATAGAAACCGCCTCGTCCATATTATTCGTAAGGACTAACTGTTTCAGTTGAAACTCAACAGAAGTAAGATAATTTGGGTTGTGTTTATTGGCTTTTATATACTCTAAAGCATCCTCATTGCGCATATACCAGATTACTTTATCCTGGTTTTCTGTGAGCATTTTTACAATGGCTGTTGCCCAGCTTCCACCACCCAGAACTGCAATTTTTAATTCTTTTTCCATCAAATTAAATTAGACCATCAAATGTAACTAAAAAAAGTAACGGCTTACTTAATTGATAATCATGAGTTTATAACAATTTGCATGTAAATATATTTTAACAGAGACTATCAAACGTTCAATTTAGAAAACGATGAAATGCTCAAAACTTTAACACTGGTTTACCTGTTTCTGTACAATGAAAACTTTGGATTATGCGTTATTTATGATAGTAGAGAAAGGTATGCTAATGAAAAATTATTTTTGGTTGGTTATTTAGTTAGAAACCGCCCCGGATTAAAATTCAGGGCGGTTTTTTTGTGTTATCAATAATGTTGGTTACTACTAGTAAAGAAAAGCTATTTAGGAGGTTAAGTGTAAAAGTAAATTTCCCGGAATTTGGGTACTGATTATAGTTATCTTTTGAGGTATCTTTTTTTAAAATCAGAAGGATTTTCTGCTGTAATTTTTTTAAATGCACGATTGAAATAGGAAAGACTTTCATAACCACAGTCGTAACAAGTCTCACTGATATTTTTTCCTTTCAAAAGCAAACGCTTTGCCTGGCTTATGCGATATTGGTTTAAAAAGGAGGTAAAAGGACTACCCGTGGCACCCTTAAAATATCTGCAAAAAGCCTCTTTACTCAAATTGCAAAGCGCAGCCATTTCTTTAAGCTCTATTTTTCTTTGGTAGTTTTCATCTATAAAGGCATAGATGTTTTTTAAACGGTCCTGTTGTTTTTGACTGTATTTGTTTATTACCGGATATTCATGCAACAACACATATTCTTTAGTGGCAGCTAAAATTGAGAATATATGCAATACTTCCAGAAACTGTGTAAAAGGACTCAAAACATGAAGTTTTTTCAGCCTCGAGCCAATAGTTACTTTGGTATTTCCCGTGAAGGCTATTCCATGTTGTGATTTTTCAAAAAGTTCAAATACATCTGATAGCTCCGGGATTTCATTAAATATTTTGTTCTTGAATGCTGAACTAACATGTAAAACCTCTTTTTTGTAATCGGTCTGTATACCATAATCGAAATTTAAATGAGGTATATTTGACCCTATTAACACCAGATCACTATGCTCATATTGAGAGATATGGTCTCCTACATGCCTCGTTCCATTAGCACCTTCTATATACACCAGTTCATATTCCGGATGAAAATGCCAATAGAATAAATCATTCAACCTGGGATTGTGTAGTAATCGGAAGGAGCTTTTAGCATCCGGATTTATTTGTTCTAATTGAATTTTCAAATCAAAAATTTAACAAAATTGTTATTATAGGCAGTAATAATGACAAAAAATATCAATATAATTCAAATTTTGATCAAAATCAAGGTGGATATCACCATTTGATCTATTTAGATTTGACTATCTTTTAATCACAATACTGAATTATTATGGAAAAAGCAGCATCCAAACTGGAAATGGCCAATAAGGCCCATAAGGATATTCCTGGAAACCCCTCAACAGCAACAAGTAGCAAAATAGAATTAAATGATCGGTCTAATAATGTTCCTTTAAGGGTTCTTAGCGAAAAGGACTGGGAATTTTGGAAGCATAATGGCTATATAGTAATTAAAAATGCGGTCCCTGTAGCCCAGGCAAAGACAACAGCAGATTTTTTGTGGGAATTTGATGAAAAGGATCCTAAGGATAGTAAAACATGGTATGCTCCACCAAGGGCTGAAATGCAAATGAAAGAACTAACAGGAACAGGGATGGTTGAGGTTTACAATAACCAGCACCTATGGAATAACAGGCAAATGCAACGTGTGTATGATGCTTTTGTTGACGTTTGGGGTACCGAAAAATTATGGGTTACAATTGATAGGGCAAACCTTAACTTTCCTCAAAGGCCGGGATTTGAAAGGAAGGGATTTATTCACTGGGATTATGACCCTGAAACTAAACCGCAGAATGTGCAGGGAGTATTGGCACTTGCAGATCAAACGGATGAGAATATGGGAGGTTTTCAATGCATTCCATGGTTGTACCGGAATTATGATAGTTGGAAGCTTACTCAACCTGAGGATAGAGATCACTTTCAACCAGACATTTCAGAATTAGAGGATAAAATTGTAAAAGTGAAATTAGAAATTGGTGATCTTCTAATTTTTAATAGTACACAGCCACATGGGATCAGACCTAACAAATCTGCGGATAAAGTTAGGATTGCTCAATACATTTCTATGATGCCTGCAGAGGAAGAAAATGAAGAATTAAGACAATGGCGCATTAATTCCTGGAAGAACAGAATAGCTCCTGAGGGTTATGCATTTCCTGGTGATCCAAGAAATTGGGAGCAGATCAGGTACGACACTGCTAAATTATCTGATCTTGGAAAGAAATTATTAGGGCTGAATCACTGGTAATTTATGAAATCCATAATTCTTGCCAAATAAGGCTTTTAACAGTTAATAAGTCCTATTTTTGCCCCCTTAAAATACACAGGGTTTGAAGAAGTACTTAAATCTATTTGATTTTTCACAAAAAGTAAATTACAAAACTGAAGTCCTATCTGGATTAACTGTTGCGTTAGCTTTGGTTCCAGAGGCCATAGCATTCGCTCTTATAGCGGGCTTATCCCCTTTAACTGGATTATATGCGGCTTTTGTTATGGGGCTGGTTACTTCTATTCTGGGAGGTAGACCTGGAATGATTTCCGGAGCAACAGGGGCCGTAGCAGTGGTCATAGTTTCACTTGCCATGGATTATGGTGTGGAATACGTGTTTGCCGCGGTGATATTGGCCGGAATACTGCAGTTGGCAGCTGGATTTCTTCGTTTAGGCAAATTGATGCGCCTTGTGCCCCATCCTGTTATATTTGGATTTGTAAACGGTCTGGCTATCATTATTTTTATGTCACAGTTAGACCAGTTCAAAACGTCAGATGGCTTTTGGTTATCTGGTAGCACCTTGTTTATTTTTTTAGGATTAGTTCTAATCACCATGCTGGTAATTTGGGGATTACCTAAACTGAGTAAAGCAGTTCCTGCTTCCTTGATTGCTATCCTGGCTGTTTTTGGGCTCGTTCTTGCATTTGATATTGATACAAAAACAATTGGCGATATTGCTTCTATTCAGGGAGGTTTTCCGCCCTTTCATATCCCGGAACTGCCTTTTACTTTAGAAACCCTGCAGATCATTTTTCCTTATGCAGCTATAGTTGCAGGGGTTGGTCTAATAGAGAGTTTATTGACCCTGAATATTATTGACGAAATTACAGAAACACGCGGGCGCGGTAATAAAGAAGCAGTTGCCCAGGGAACAGCAAACATACTTTCCGGACTCTTTTCCGGGATGGGTGGTTGTGCCATGATAGGACAAAGTTTAATCAACACTTCCAATGGTGCAAGGGCTAGATTATCAGGTATTGTGGCTTCGGTGATGCTCCTTGTCTTTATTATGTTTGGTGCTGATTTGATTGAAAAAGTGCCTATGGCTGCACTTACAGGATTAATGATTATGGTAGCACTTGGAACATTTGAGTGGGCTAGTTTGCGCACTTTTAGAAGAATGCCAAAATCTGATGTCCTTGTAATGATATTAGTTACCCTGGTTACCGTTTTTCTTCATAATCTGGCGCTGGCTGTTTTGGTTGGTGTAATTATCTCTGCCCTTGTATTTGCCTGGGACAATGCTAAGAGGATACGCGCAAGAAAATCTATTGACGAGAATGGAATTAAGCACTATGAGATCTATGGACCGCTATTTTTTGGATCTGTGACTTTGTTTAATGAAAAGTTCGATGTACTTGAGGACCCGGATGAGGTTATCATAGACTTTAAGGAAAGCAGGGTAGTAGATATGTCTGCCATTGAAGCGTTAAACAAAATAACGGAACGCTATCACAAAGTTGGGAAGAAGGTACATTTAAGGCATTTAAGTGAAGATTGCAGGCGCTTGCTAACGAATGCAGATGCCATAATTGATGTAAATGTCCTGGAGGACCCTACTTATAAGCTGGCAATAGATAAGGTCTGACACTTACTGAATTGCGAATTTTACATTCACAGTACTTTCTATTTTTATTTTTTCAAATTCAATTTCAATGGGTTGATCTATATCTGCTTCTTTAGACATTTGTACCCTAACCATTCTTTCTGCCATCCTATTTTGGACCCCTGTGTTTAGATCAGATATAAAAAGAGCCTGTCCAAGCTTTTGATCTAGAGGGATAAGCATTGCTTCTGCCTGGATTTTTGCTGCCCTTACAGCTCTTTGTCTTAGGTCAATTTTGAGCTTTTCCAGACTTGAGTATTCGGTTTTTGTCAAACTTACATTTGAGACCCCAATAGTTTCAAGACCCTGTATTACTCTACCAGCCGTTATAGCGTCATACACTACTAATGAATATTCTTTATCTTTTTGGACATCAACCTTCCTTAGAAAATACTTTTTAAAATTACTCCCCAAATCAGTAAGGGTAAGTTGTTTCTCAATATCAATGCCCAGTGTTTTTAGTTTGTCGGCCATTTTATTTTCTAATTTTTCAACCGAAGTCTTTCCTTTAGTATCTGCTTCTGTAATTAGAATTGACAAATAAATACGGTCTGGTATAACTAAGGTATCTACTCTTGCCGTAGTCTCTAAATAAGGTTGATCAATAAAGTTTTTACTTTGCCCGTAACCTGTGAGACTTGTTATCAAAAGAAGTGTAATCAATAATTTCAGAGCTATTTTTTGTCGAACTAAATATTTCATATTTCCAATTTGTCTTACGAAACTAAAATTTTATTATTGCTTTTAAAAGATATAATGAGGGAAAGCCTTTCCTCCGTGAGTGTTCATTACCAATAAGAAAGTAAATACTACTCCAATGATTTAATTCTTTAAAAAGAAAAAGTGCCGTACACGTCAATTTATTACGTGAAAACAGCACTTAATACTTTTCTTAATCCTGTTTTAAAGGGTGCGTAAGTACTCTGCAACGGCCCGGGCATCTTCTTCGCTTAAGTTTTGATTGAGCATGATGGCATTATTGTACTCTTTTAATAAGGCTTGAGCAATAGGATCTTCTTTAATCATAACATCCGGATTTAGTATCATATTCATCACCCATTCCGGACTTCTGCGGTCATAAACACCTGCTAAAGCAGGTCCTATCATACGTTGGTTGGCCATATGGCAAGCTGTACAAATAGTGTTGTATTTTGCTTCCCCCGCAGCAGCTAATTCGGAATCTATTTCTTCTGCAAATTCTACGGAGGTTATAGGTCCAACCCCTTTGTTATTCAAATCAACAGGGACAGTTTCAGATTCAGTTTCTACTTTCACCTCCTTTTTGGCACGGTTCATTTCAAAACCCCCTTCTTTTTTCTCTTCTTTTTTTTCGCCGCAGCTCACTAGCAGGGCGCAAATTCCAATTATGGCAAATATTTTTCGCATGTTGTTTAGATTAGAGGCGCTAATATATGAAATAGCACGGATCAAAAGAATTCCTTTATAAATTTTAAACCAATTTTTTCAGAATAAGATATGTTTTGTGGACCAAAGAAGCCTACATGTCCGCCATGCTTCGGCATATCTAGAAAAAGAAGTGGGTTATTCTTTGCCTCTTCTATCGGATAGCAATCCCGACCTAAAAATGAGTCGTCCAGGGCATTGATAATCAAGGTTGGAATTTTTATCCGGGGTAAAAACTGAAGACTGCTGCATTGTGCATAATAATCCAAAGCATCTTTGAACCCATGAGCCTTACTGGTATAAATATCATCAAAATCTTTTAGGTTCCTGATGTTGTTTATTTCTTCTACGGATATTAATTCTGGAAATTTCTGCCGTTTTAAATACAATTTCTCCACCAGATGTTTTTTAAATCTTTTGGCGTAAAGTATATTTTTCAATTTTAGCAATTGAATGAGGGAATCGTGCAAACTGCATGGAACGGATACGGT
>NZ_JBATKE010000035.1:0-2595 GCF_049669105.1 Eudoraea sp. | reverse complement strand
TAATGGGTTTGAAAATCAGGGAGTCAATCTGGGAAATATCAGCGCCGATATTGCGGTAGGAAAAACATTTCCATCAAAAACAATTGGCATAATTGGTGCATTTGGTAGTTTTCGTACGGCAACCAATGATGCTTTAAGATCAAATTATACCTTATTAGGTCCAGAGTTGATGGTTGCTCAAATATTTAAATGGGGTGTAGCTGGAATAATGGTAAATCACGCATGGAGTGTTAATAGCCTTGATGCAGATCCGGATAGTTTTACAATTCTTGCTGACGATATGTGGGTTACAGCAGCAGGAGGCGAATCTGCAAGTATTACTGCTGGGCAATATTTTTATGCTATTTTTTTAAAAAATGGCTGGCAGATTCAAGGTTCGCCAACATATTCCTATAACCACAAAGCGGCAAAAGGAAATAAATTAACACTACCTATTGCTACTGGTGCGACTAAAGTGATATTTGCTGGTAAAATGCCTATAAAGATTAATATGCAATATTGGTATTATGTGGCATCACCAGAGGTATTTGGTCCACAACATCAAATACGTTTAACTGTTTCGCCTGTTGTTCCATTACCCTGGTAATTTTAATTACCCCAATCCTGGCTGTTGGATTAAGCACCGTATTAGTAAATGGCGTTTTGATTGTAAATCACAGCAAATTGGATACTAATGCCACACCAGGTCAAGCTATTTGAAGATTGGCTTCAAAACAATAAATAAGTAAGCAGATAATAAAATTAATTCAAAAACCAATTAAATATGAAAACATTACAAAAACTATGGTGGTTTACCCTGTTAAGAGGGATTATACTACTAATACTCGCTTTTTTTGTATTTCGCCATCCGGCAAATGCACTCATGGGAGTGGCTATCTACATTGGGATTAGCTTATTGATTACAGGAATATTACAGACCGGAGCCTCAATAGGTTTTAGAGACTCATTTCCCAACTGGGGATGGATCCTTGCCGGAGGTCTACTTGATATTGTATTCGGGTTTGTGCTCTTATCAAACCCGGCACTTACAGCAGCCTCATTACCTTTTGTTATAGGCTTCTGGATTATCATATCGGGTATTATGTCTTTTGCTGACTCATTTCAAAGTAAAAAAGAAGGCAATTCCCTTTGGGGATTAAGTATGCTTGGCGGTGTGCTTTCTGTGATTATTGGTTACTTTATTATGAGTAATATAATAGTGGGAGCACTTACTATCACTACTTGGATGGGTATTGGATTTCTGATCTTTGGAATAGTGAACATCGTTATTGGATTCAAACTAAAATCACTTTGAACCGAATCACTAACATTTTAAAATAGCTCATGAATATGAAAAAACACATTGTACTATTATTTACTGTAATCATCTCGTCATTAGTTGCAGTTCAACCGGCCTTGGCTCAGGAACAGCAACAGTCGCCCACGCTCGTGCTTATCAGCAACGTAAATATCTTCGACGGTAAAACCGAAACACTACAAAAGGACATGCATGTCCTGGTTGAAGGAAACCTCATCAAGCAAATTTCTAAAGAGCCCTTGATGGTCATACAAACCGATAATGTAAGCATTATTGACGGGGGTGGGCGAACGCTGATGCCTGGTTTAATAGAAGGACACGGACACGTGATGTTCGCTTCAGATTTGCCTAAATTATTGAATCAAGACGAGTTTGAGCAAGGTATTCATGCCGCTAGACGTGTGAATGACTACCTCATGCAGGGATTTACAAGCATACGCGATTGCGGTGGAAATAGTTTTGGTGTAAAACGTGCCATAGATCAGGATATTATTTCCGGCCCCAGGATTTATCCAAGTGGCGCAGCCATAGGTCAAACTTCTGGGCATGGCGATTTTAGATCAAATGTAGATGGCCACCCCTTTTATGATGGAGTAGATAACGGTGGGGTTGTAAACAAGTGGAAGCACACCTTAATTGCTGATGGTACCGATGAGGTACGCCGTGCAGTTCGTGACCAGTTGTTTCGCGGAGCATCACAGATCAAAATCCATACAGGTGGTGGAGTAACCAGCTTTACCGATCCGCTTCAGGCGGCACAGTATACTCCAGAGGAAATTGCCGCAGCTGTAGAAGAAGCAACTCGTTACGGAACTTATGTAATGACACATTCACAGATGAACAATAGTGTGGTTGCTTCACTGGATGCAGGTGTTAAGTCTATTGAGCACGGTCTAGTGCTAGAGGAAAGCACCGTAAAAAGAATGGCTGAACTTGGTGTTTTTTATTCGCCTCAGTTGTTTTTACCATTACAGCCTACTGCTGGTAACCCAATGTTTCAAGATCCTATTCAACAGGCAAAATTAAAAGTTGTTGCAGAAGGTACGCGAAATGCAATTGCATTGGCAAAAAAATATAAACTGACCATCCTTTGGGGAACAGACTGCTTTTTTGGTAGTGCACCTTACAGTGCCTTTACACAGGAATTTGCTTATCGTGATGAGTTCTTTACTCCTATTGAGCAGCTTAAACAAATAACAGCTAACAATGCTAAAGTACTTGCTTTATCTGGTTTAAAAAATCCATATCCTGGAGCTGAACTTGGTGTGATTAAAGAAGGAGCATTTGCGGATATAATC
>NZ_JBATKE010000034.1:0-33717 GCF_049669105.1 Eudoraea sp. | reverse complement strand
CATTAAACCGGCAGAGTTTCATTGCTATGCCAATGGTTTATCCACTCCGCCATTAAAGCTACCCAGGAATCACTCTCATTTAAGCAAGGAATATGTATATAACCCTCACCGCCTGCTTCCATGAATTGTTCTTTGCCCTCCATAGCAATTTCCTCAAGAGTCTCAAGGCAATCGCTTACAAAAGCAGGTGTAATCACAGCAAGCTTCTTAATCCCGGCTTTCGCCAAACGCTCAAACTCAAAATCTGTATAAGGTTTTAACCATGGATCACCGGCAAGACGCGATTGGAAAGAAGTGCTCACTTTTTCTTCGTCCAGATTTAACTCCGCTTTTACCAATTCTGTAGTATCATAACACTGATGTCTATAACATGTATTATGTGCTACCGAGTTTATTTGGCAACAACTTCCATCTATTTTGCAATGGAATTTGGTTGGATCTGACTTTCTGATATGTCGTTCCGGAATACCGTGATAAGAAAATAATATATGATCATAATCAAAGTTCTTTAGACCTTTTAAAATTAGTTCCGAAAGTACTTTTATGTAATCCGGATTTTTATAAAACGCCGGTAAGGTAGTAATTCTCATTTCCGGATAATTCGCTTGTTGCTCCTGCATAGTTTTAACTACAACAGTCTCATAGGAAGACATGGCATAGTGGGGGTAAAGCGGCACCAGTAGTATTTCACTTACTCCTTTGTCTTTTAATTCCTTTAAGGCGTTCTTAATGCTCATTGAACCATAGCGCATCCCCAGGGCAACAGGAATGGCTGTTTGCTGCCGGACCTTAGATGCAAAGCGTTCTGAAATTACTACTAAAGGAGATCCTTCTTCCCACCATATCTTAGCATATGCCTTTGCCGATTTCTTTGGACGGGTTTGAAGAATAATTCCACGAACAAGCAGATTACGCAACCAATTTGGCACATCAATTACACGCTCATCCATTAAAAATTCGTCCAGATATGGTTTTACTTCTTTAGCTGTGGGACCATCAGGAGATCCTAAATTCACTAATAATACACCCTTCATAATTCTTTTTTAAGCAATTTTTTTTAACAATACAAAAATACTACTTGGAATGAAACTCCGTTAAAATATGGTGAATACTTTTCTGATGCCCTTATAAGTAATCCCTATTGACCTAACCACTCTAAGTGGGAATTTATTGAAAATTACCTGGAGATTAGAAAATATTCCTGCCTCGTAAAATTACCTGAGGCCCCAAACAAACCAAAAATAATGCGCTTAACTAATGTAATCATTTGCTTTGTTCTATCACTGATGGGCTATTCCCAATCGGAAAAAAGTTTACTCTGGGAAATATCTGGAAACGGCTTAGAAACATCTTCCTATTTATACGGGACCATGCACGTTAGTAAAAAAATTGCTTTCCGATTGGATGATGTTTTTTATGAAGCCCTGGATAAAAGTGAAATAGTGGCTCTAGAATCTGATCCTGATACCTGGCTGGAAAGCGAAGAGCGTTTTGGTTCAGGTGCCCAGAAAGAAGGATATGGCTTCACTACCAAAGGGTTTTATACACATTCGTTTGCTTTGCAACATCCGAGAAAGAAAGACCTGGCATCGTACCTGGCATTTGAAGAAAAATTGGTGAATAGTATCCTATACAGAACTAATGAGTATTCACAAAATTTTGAGGAGGACACCTATTTAGACATGTTTATTTATCAGGCAGGAAGTCGGTTTAACAAACCTATCCTTGCACTGGAGAAACTTGAGGAATCAGCGGCACTGGTAGGAAGAGCTAGCCTGAATTCTATGAAAATGAAACCGGATGAATGGCTTCAAAAACGGATGCAACAACAAGACCTGATGTTCTTAATGCAGGATGCTTATCGGGAGCGCAATTTAAGCTTATTAGATTCTATTGATAAAGCGATGTATACCGATCATTATCTAAAGAATATGCTCTATATCCGTAATGAGAACATGGCGAGAAGTTTAGATTCTGCTATGCAAAAAGCTAAAGTTTTTGCAGGAATTGGGGCAGCGCATTTGCCAGGTACGCACGGTGTAATTGCATTATTGCAAGAAAAAGGATATGTTGTAGAACCCCTTGTTTCGGAAGCTACCGAAAAAGGTCAAAAACTTAAGGATAAATTCGTAAAAAAAATAAGGGAACATTCTTATAAAACTTTTGGGCCAGATGATAATTTCTTTACCATTTCACTCCCCAATAAATTATATCCAATATCCGAAAGAATTACTACAGTTTATGTTTCACCAGATTTAGCAAATGGAAGTTACTTTATGGTTAACAGGATACCCACCTATTCCAGTTTAAAAGCCGGAGGAGACTACACCATAGCGGATATTGAGCAATTATTATTTGAAAATATACCAGGAACTATATTGAGTAAAACCCCTATTATTAACAAGAGGTATAAAGGCCTGGATATTCGAAACAAACTAAAGAATGGTGATCATCAGCGATACCAAATTTACGTAACCCCCTTGGAGATACTTATTTTTAAAATGGGAGGAGAAGGTGATTACGTCATAAATTATTCTGATATAATATTTAATAGCCTAAAGTTTAAAGCTCCTGATGACAGAAGTAGGTTAATCACTTCAACTTTCAAGGACTTTGAAATATCAATGCCGGGGCTTCATAAATTTACAAATGCATCAAGAGGCGGCAGTCGCAGCATTGAAGGATATGACTCAGCAACTAATTCTTATTATTTCCTTAAAAAGACCACCCTTAATGATCTAAATTTTATTGAGGAAGATACATTTGAACTTAAACAAATTCAAAAACGAATATACCAAGACCTTCAGCTTAAGCCGAAATACAATTCTTTTGAAAATAAATCTCTTACTTCCAAAGCGGTTTGGGATTCAGTAAGCGGTCAGGATTTATATCTGAAAACCGTAATCAAACGGGGTGATTATTATTTGCTGGGCACTCGTACCAAAAGTGAAATTAATGCTGAAGAATTCTTCAATTCTTTTAAAATAAGAGAAGTTTCTTATCCTGAAGTATTCAAAAAGGTAGTAGATACTGCGATGCATTTCAGTACTGTTACATCTGTGAATCCACCCAAATTTGTTGAGCACAGCAATTACAAGTTTGGTAATAAGCAAAAAGCAAAAGCCTATAATCCCTATTCCAAAAAAACAATTTATCAGAACAAAAATAATGAGGCCATTGAGGTAGAGATAACAAAATCACATGACTATCTTACCTTTTCCAATATCGATTCTATTTGGGTATTAAGGAAAAAACAATACTCCGATAAACAGTTTAAAATCCAAAATGAAAAAACTAAAACATCAGGAGATGGTTACCACGAATTGCAATTCGTAATCACCGATACTGCAAGCACAAGGGGTATACTAATTAAGAATATCATTAGGGGTGGATTATTTTACCAGTTGAAAGCAGTGGTCGATACCATTTCAGAACCCAGTCCGTTTGTAAGTGCCTTTTTTGACAATTTTAAACCGGAAGGTGAGCCTATAGGACGAGATCTTCTTGAAGATAAAACAGCAGATTTCTTTGCCGCACTCAGGGAAAATGACAGTATAGTTCTAAAAGGCTATAGATACCTTTTATTTGATGAACGCCATATAGATTCCTTAACCTACTACATTTCACAATACTCCTTTGATGAGGATAAAAAGCATATACAATCTTACCTCATTAAGACATTAGGAGAATTGCAGCATAATAAGGTTATTCCGTTCCTGATAGATTTATATGCCAAATCATATAATAATTCTAGTGCGCAAATTAAAATTCTTCAGGCCATTGCAAGAAAAAAAACTGAAGCCTCCGTGCATCTATTGCTTGATCTTATGTCGCAAGATTTGCCTCTGGTATCTAATACGGCGGAGATAAGAAGTATTTTTAAACCATATGAAGACAGTTTGGTATTGGCAAAGAGATTATATCCTGAATTGCTGAAATACAGTTCGATTACTGAATACAAAGCTCCGATTTTTTCCCTTCTGGCACAGCTAAAAAAGGAAGATTTGGTAAAGCCCATACATTATAAAAAATACAAGGGCCAACTATTAAATGATGCTAAAATTCTATTGAAAAGGCACCTGGGGGAACAAAACAACAGTGAATTAAAAACAAGACAGGCAAATTATATAAGGCTCAGAAATAATGATATTTTAGAAGATTATGTTGTTTTGCTTTATCCTTTTGCCGGTGAAAGAGAAATGGGTCAATTTTTTAACCGACTTCTTTTAGTAAAAGATCCAAAAATTCGCAGCACCTACGTTACACAACTTGCTTCAGATGAAAAAAGCATCCCAACGGCAGTGATCAATTCTATGGCTTATGATATTAATGGCAGGCTTTTGTTGTATACTAAGTTAATGCATCATGGTAAATCTGATATTTTTCCGCATCAATACAGCTCTGAACAGTACCTGGCGGAAGCTCTCATTTATAAGGACAGAAAATTTGACAGTAATAAAGATAAGATTATATACCTCGGCGACAGGTCTATGACATATAAGAGCAACCCTTATACTGCATATTATTTTAAGACACAAAATAGCCAGGATTATCATAAGAACTTTAAAATCCATATTGTAGTATTTGCAGATGATATCCCTTTCAATTCAGTTCCTTATTATATTAATGACGGATTGCGGATGGCAGATACGGATACTGAGGAGGAGGCAATCGACTTTGTCACTGAAACCTTTTTATTAAAAGACCGTAAAAGAGCTATTGCCTACAAGCCAAACCAGTACCGTGGTTATGGAAGTTTTGGCTTCTAAATTGTATTTTTGCTCTATATGCAAATAAATATGAAATTAATCTCTTCATTTTTTTTCTTTTTACTATCTCTTACTATTTGTGCGCAACCGCTAATTTGTTCAGATCAGGACAAAACGGCATTTGATGTTAAGATTAAAGAAATTCAAAATTTAAAACAATCAGATTTTGGCGATACCATGATCTCCGTTGGTCAAACATTTCTTGGGATCCCATATGTAGCAAAAACACTTGAAATAGGAAAATCTGAATCTTTGGTTATTAATTTGCATGGGATGGACTGTACTACCTACGTTGAGAACGTTTTGGCCTTTAGTACTTTGTTGGTGGAGGATAAAATGAATTTTGATTCCTTCGTGAGTACTCTTGAAAATATCCGATATAAGGATGGTGAATTAAATGGTTATGCATCCCGATTACATTATTTTTCCGAATGGATAGCAAATAACGAAAAGAAAGAACTTTTAGAAGATGTAACTGCAGAAATAGGGGGTATTGAAATTAAGAAAGATATTAATTTCATGAGTACTCATAGGGATTTGTATCCCTTTTTGCAGGACGAAGAAAATTTCAAAAAAATTAAAGCTTCAGAAAATTACCTTAACCATAAATCTATTTGCATTTTACCCCAGGACCAGATTGAAGCCAATGAGAATCAAATAAAGAATGGCGATATTATTGCGCTAACCACCTCTATCAACGGGCTGGATATCACACATACAGGCATTGCCGTTAGAGAAAAAGATGGGCGTATTCATTTACTGCATGCTTCTTCTTCAGGAAAGGTGGAAGTTTCTGAATTGCCCTTAGTAGAATATTTGAAAAAGATTAAAAAGAATACAGGGATAATGGTGGCCAGGCCATTATAAAAAATGTTGTTCTGAAGTCTTGAAGCGCAGCTCTTTAATTGAGCCTATGTATTAATGTATTCTTTGTAGATTGCTATGGGTACTAAACCCGTCCATCCACAAAAATCTTTTTTAGCAGGCATTCCATAAGAAATTAGATCCGGAGCATAATTCTCCCAAAAAGTATGGGTAGCTTCAAAAACTTCAGCAACAGCAGCATATGTTTTCTTCGCCAGAATTTGGGCCAATTCGTGTTTCCCATTAGCAGATAATCCCTTTAATACCATATAGGAAGTAGGAGCCCAAACGCCTCCAAGCCAATAATCGCCCCAACCTTTATAATCCGGGTCATCCGCAGAAAGAGCCGGCAATGGTGTTCTTCTGTAAAATTCGTCTGGATTTGTTAAGTGAGCGAGAAAACGATCCATATGTTTTTCGGGCACCAGTTCACCTAACAACGCCCAATACATCCCAATATGCTTTCTTTTTATTTGTTTTTCAAATCCCAGGTCATAATAAAAAGCATCTTCATCATTCCAGCATAAAGAATTTAAAGCATCTTTAACCTCAGCATGAAAATCTTCGTAGAATTGAATGTCATCTGTTACCCCAATCTCATTTGCAAAATATTTGAGTTGCAGGGCATACATAGCCATCTGTGCAGTAAAGTCTACCAATCTGCCTTCATCATTCCAAACGCCTTGCAGAGTGTTTACATAGTCCTTGATAAATGAATTTAGGCGTTCCTCACCTGTCGAACCGCTCATCTTTCCTAACTTTTCCCCGAGCTCGTGATGTGTCAGACCATTTCCTTCATCAGTGGTCCAACCTCGGGGAGATCTTGGGATGTTATCCATCCCCATACCTAAAGTATCTCCCCAAAATAGTTTGTCCTCACCCTGATAGGTATTCACGTGAAATTCAAAGTTCTTTTTTAATATTGGATAGGCTTTTTTTAATCGGTCGACATCCTTCTTCAGCGTGTAAATTTCAGTTTCTGCAAAAGCCAATAAAGGAGGATTGATTGAAACAGGGTGGCTCTTTGACCAAAGGGGGCGCCCATCCTTTCGATACTCCCTGCAGATAAACCCATCTTCTTCAATACGCCCATAAAAATTATCAAGGGCCTGATATACCGGTAACTCATCAAGGTGGTATTTTGCGAAAGCTACAATAAAACAGGTATCCCAGAGAAAAATATTATCAGAGAAAGCCGCATCTACAAAGGGTTTTTTAAAGAAAGGTTCAGATTCTCCTCCACGAACTTTAGATTTAGTTATTTCCAAAGCCTTGTCGTACATGCGTTTAGATAATTCTTGAGTCACTTCAAAACAACAGTCCAATGTAGCCAGTTTTGTTGTTTCCGTATGACCCACTTTATTATCAGTACAAGCCGTGGGTACTGCAGCAGCTATCGCTGCAAATCCCAAGGTATTATTAAACTTTCTTCGATCCATAACTATTCGATTATCTGATAAATGGGTTCTTCAAAAGAATGTTGTTTATCTCCCCAGGCAATAATTTATTCCCCCTACCAAGTGTTTTTGAAAATCGGGTTCATCAAAAGATTCTGCCGTATGGCCTCCGCCAGTGTAAAAAACCCGGCCACCATCAAATTCATAATACCATGCAATGGGATGGTTATCTCCGTTTGTGCCACCTTCATATGAAGTTTCATCCAGGTATATAAGCACATTCATATCCGGATTTATATTTTTATAATTATACCATTCATCATTACGCACCCAGGTGTCTTTTAAATGGCTGGTAGATAAATGTTGTTTGTTAACGACGTTCATTTTGGCCTCTCTGACATTGGGGTCATTCGGATGGCTAGTAAAATATGCGCCAACCAATTTACCATACCATGGCCAGTCATATTCAGTGTCGCTGGCGGCGTGAATTCCCATGTAATTACCACCCTTATTAATATAATTTTTAAAAGCCTGCTCCTGATCAGGGCCTAAGACATCCAAGGTTGTGCTTAAGAAAAGTACCAAATCATATTTTTTTAAGTTGGTATCATTAAATTGTAATGAATCTTCTGTTTGCGTAACTGAAAAATTGTTTTCTTTTCCTAAATTTTTCAGGGTCTCCACGCCTTTTTCAATAGACTTGTGCCTATAACCCATAGTTTTTGTAAAAACCAGGATTTGAGCCATTTCTTCTTTTATGGAAGCAATATTTTCTTCTTGCAGCTGTGGTTGAGAAGATGCTGTTAGCGAGATGCAAAAAAGCAAAGAGGTAATAAATTTTCCGAGTGTTTTCATAAGTATATATTATAATTGATTAAATATCGAGAAATCTTCTTAATGATACTACTAATTACTCAATGACATTAAATATTTTTTTGGAGTAGTCCCAAATTTCTTTTTAAAAGATGCAATAAAATGACTCGATGTACTATATCCTATCCTATGCCCTACTTCGTTTACATTATACTCCCCGGATTCGAGCATTTTACGTGCAAAATCCATTTTATAGTCAAACAAAAAACTAAATACCGGTTCTCCATACACTTGTTTGAAACCCTCCTTTAGTTTTTTAAGTGAAAGGCCAATCTCTTCGGATAACTGTGTCAGGGTAGGCGGTTCTGCCATGCGGCTTATCATGATTTCTTTAGCTTGCTTTATTCGCTTTATATTCTCTTCATCCACCAAAAAGGGACATTGTTCTAAATCTGCATCTTCACTTTTGTTGAAATATAATGAGATTAATTCATAAACTTTGGCTTTAACATAAAGTGCCTTAATGGAAGGATGGAGATTATAATTAATTATTTGGCTAAGTATAACGGCAATTGCCGGAGTTACACCTTCCTGGGAATAGTATTTTTTTTCCTTATTATCATTGCTCAAAAAAGGAATATAGTCTGCTTCTTTTGAAAATAGAGAATGAAACCTTCTTATGGTCATTATAACAGATACCATCCATGACTTGGGATTAAGTTCTAAATTTAATGGGAGGTCTAATTGCGTATTATATAACAATAAAGAATTCTCCTCAGATACTTCCAGAGCATAATGACCCTCATTAAAAATAAATTTTGCATTCCCCTTTAAACAAAAGTGGAATTGAATGAAGCTGCTATCAATATCCCGGGTAACTTTTTGAACCTCAGGGCCCTCATTTTGAATTTTTAACACATAAAAATCATCATCAATCAAGACTTCGGTAAATGAACCTTGAGCGATATTTTTGTATTCCGTTTTAGGTGAATTCATAAACATTCTATTTAGAAACATTCTAAATAGAATGTTTGCCAGTAGCTGTTAAAGCTATAAATTTAATGGTTTTTGCGATATTTTCGATGAAATTCCAATAAAAAAACTTAAAGCGATATATATTGTACCTCCAGCGTTATTTTTATTAAGTAGATGCTACTATTTTTGTGAGCTATATTGATAATGTATGAAGAGGTATCATATCTCCAAACACAATTCTTTTTATACCGTTGGGCTAAGCTATAAAAATGCAGACGCAGTATTAAGAGGAAAATTTAGCTTGGACCAGGACGCAACCGATGCGCTTTTAACGGAAGCTAAGACAATAGGCGTTGATGGTCTTCTTATTACTTCTACGTGTAATCGGACAGAATTGCACGGCTTTGCGCAGCACCCCTTTCAGTTAATTAAATTACTTTGTGATCACTCCCAGGGTACGGTTGAAGAATTTCAGGAAGTAGCTTATGTTTTAAAAAATTATGAGGCCATTAACCATTTGTTTCTTGTAGGCAGTGGGTTAGACAGCCAGATCTTGGGCGACTTTGAAATAATTAGTCAATTAAAACGCAGCTTTTCCCAATCCAAAAAACATGATCTTACAAATCACTTTTTGGAACGCCTGGTTAATTCAGTCATTCAGGCCAGCAAGCGAATTAAAAATGAAACGGAAATCTCAACGGGGGCTACCTCCGTGGCATTTGCGTCTGTTCAGTACATTCTAAAAAATGTTGACAATATTGCAGAAAAGAATATTTTACTTTTTGGTACGGGCAAAATAGGTAGAAATACTTGCGAAAACCTTATCAAACATACAAATCACTCTCATATAACCCTTATTAACCGAACTAAGGATAAGGCCGAAAAAATTGCTGGAAAGTTTAATCTTGTCGTAAAGGATCATGGAGATTTGCAAACAGAAATCCGTAAGGCAGATGTCCTGATTGTGGCTACCGGGGCTAATTCCCCCACTATCTCTAAAGAACTTATCTATACTAACAAGCCACTTTTGATCTTAGATTTATCCATTCCTAAAAATGTGGCAGATAATGTATTGGAATTAAAAGATGTTTCTGTATTACACCTGGATCATCTATCGCAAATAACAGATGAAACCCTTGAACGCAGAAAGCAATATATTCCTCAAGCAGAATCCATTATAGATGAAGTGAAATTAGATTTTAGCCAGTGGCTGGAAACCAGAAAATTTGCTCCGGTTATAAAAGCCCTTAAAAAGAAACTAAAATCAATGAAAGAAGAAGAACTGGATTTTCAGTCTAAAAAACTCACTGATTTCAATTCAGAACATGCAGATATCATATCGGAAAGAATCATTCAGAAGATAACTAAACAGTTCGCTAACCATTTGAAGGAATCTGAGAATGATGCTGATGATAGTTTGCAACTTATACAAAAGGTCTTTCAACTAGAATTAAACTCCCAATGAATAAGGTCATTCGTATTGGCACCCGCGATAGTGAACTTGCACTATGGCAGGCAAATGACGTAAAGAAAAAACTTGACAAGCTGGGACATTCCACACAATTAATCCCAGTAAAATCAGATGGGGATCTGGAATTAGATCAACCGCTCTATACCATGGGTATTACGGGAATTTTTACAAAAACTTTGGATGTGGCAATGCTTACAGATAAAATTGATATTGCTGTACATTCAATGAAAGATGTGCCCACCATTTTACCAAAAGGCATTGTGCAGGCAGCTGTTCTGAAACGTGCAAACCACAAGGATATACTGGTGCATAAAGGTCTGGATTTTCTAAATACCGAAGGAATTATTGCTACTGGCAGTTTAAGAAGAAAAGCACAATGGTTACAGCGTTATCCCCTTCATGAGGTAGTTGATTTAAGAGGAAATGTAAACACCCGATTGAAAAAACTGGAAGATAATTCCTGGGATGCAGCAATTTTTGCAGCTGCTGGCCTTGAACGTTTAAATAAACTTCCGGAGAACCATACCGAACTACAATGGATGGTGCCAGCACCCGCTCAAGGTGTTATGATGATTGCAGCCAAAAAGGAAGATCAGTTTTGTATTGAGGCACTTACCTCTTTAAATCATGAAACCACAGAAATCTGTACACAGGTTGAACGCGAGTTTTTAAAGGAATTAGAAGGAGGCTGCACAGCACCAATTGGAGCTTTAGCTACTATTGAAAACGATTTTTTACATTTTAAAGGTATATTGCTATCTCTTGATGGGCAAAGAACAGCAAGCATTGATAAAAAAATCAGACTGGCAGATACAATAGATTTTGGTAAAGCCTGCGCACATGAGGTCTTATTTAATGGAGGGAAGGATTTGATGCGAGACATAAAAATCCAAATGAACCAATGAAAAATGTCCTCTCCACAAAACTCCTCACACCCGGGCAAAAAACGATTCTAAATGATGCCGGTATTGATTTTCAGGAATACGACGCCATAAATATCCACTACCAAGAATTTCGGTTAACCCCCGATTTTGATTATTTTATTTTTACCAGTCAGAATGCGGTTAGGGCATTTATAAACCATAATTCTAATATTCATACAAAAAAGGAATTAGGAAAGGAGTGTTTTTGTGTAGGGGAAAAAACTAAATTACTTTTAGAACAAAATGGTCATAAAGTTGTAAAAATGCTCCATAATGGAGCCGAATTAGGTAATTTTATTGCAGAAAATCATAAAAAAGCATCTTTTTTATTCTTTTGTGGAAATAGAAGAAATGATGATTTACCCAATATTTTGACGAAACATAAGGTTCATTTCAAGGAAATTGTAGTATACAAAACAGAATTAAAACCTCAGCATTTTTCAGAACCCTTTGATGGCATATTGTTTTTTAGTCCCAGTGGAGTAAAGAGTTTTACTATGTCAAATGAGGTGGGTAATAGTACGGTATTCTGTATAGGCGATACGACAGCAGGAGAGGCCGCCCTATTTACAGATTCCATAATAGTGGCAGATACCCCAGTTGTGGAAAATCTGTTGAAAAAAGTCACATTGCATTATAATTTGAGCATTAAGAAATAAAATGAGTATAAAAAACGATTTATTTTTAAGAGCATTACAAGGTGAAACTGTTGAGCGCCCCCCTGTATGGATGATGAGGCAGGCTGGCAGATACCTCCCTGAATTTATGAAGATTAGGGAAAAATATGATTTCTTCACCAGATGTCAGACACCGGAATTGGCTTCTGAAATTACCGTTCAACCTATTAGGCGTTTTGGAATGGACGCTGCCATACTTTTTAGTGATATTCTTGTAATACCACAAGCTATGCAAATAGAAGTACAAATGAAACCCGATTTTGGCCCCTATTTGCCTAAGCCTATTCGTTCTCAAAAAGATGTAGACAAGGTTTTAGTACCCGATGTTAATGAAGAGCTGGATTATGTAATGCAAGCCATTGCCGCGACCAAAGAGAAATTACAGGATGAGATCCCTTTAATTGGTTTTGCAGGTTCTCCATGGACGATTCTCTGTTATTGCGTACAGGGGCAAGGCAGTAAAACCTTTGATAAGGCCAAGGAATTCTGTTTTACACAACCGATAGCTGCTCATAACTTATTGCAGAAAATTACGGATACCACTATCTCATATTTGAGAGCCAAGGTAAAAGCGGGTGTAAATGCAGTTCAGGTCTTCGATTCATGGGGTGGCATGCTTTCACCCAATGATTATAAAGAATTCTCGTGGAATTATATCCAACAAATTATAGATGCCCTAAAAGAGGAAACGCAGGTAATAGTCTTTGGTAAAGGTTGTTGGTTTGCTTTAGGCGATATGGCAAAATCCGGGGCCTCTGCGCTTGGAGTGGATTGGACTTGTTCTGCCCGAAATGCCAGAACTTTGACAGGAGGGAAAATAACGCTCCAGGGAAATTTTGACCCCGCCCGCTTATTGTCTCCCCCGGAAGTCATTAAAAAAATGGTCACTCAAATGATTAATGAATTTGGAAAGGATCAATATATCGTTAATCTTGGCCATGGGATTCTGCCCAACGTCCCTGTAGAAAATGCTAAAGCATTTATAGATGCGGTAAAAGAGTATAAGCCTTAAGGTAAAAGGGGTTTTAAATTGCTTGAGGCCCTTTCTTTATCTGAGTAGAATCAAGTGATTGATGACAGAAAGTCGAATTAATAGTTTATTTGCTTTAGAGCCATTAACAACTATGGACACCTTCGCTTTACATGCTTTTTTAGCTTCAAATAAAGAAGAATTTCATCGCTTTTTCCCAATTACCTTAGGGCAAAATGAGACTATTGGAGCCTCTGAAAACTTCATACTAAATAAAAGTGAACAGCTAAAATTAAGAACAGAATTTACTTTTGCCCTCAAAACAAATAAAACGGTGGTTGGCCTGGTCATCTTAAAAAATTTGAATTGGGAACTTAGGCGGGGTGAGATGGCATATTGTATTGACAAAAATTATCAAGGTAGAGGTTGGATTACAAGAGCTGTAAAGGATACCAGTGTTTTTGCATTTAATGATCTCGCCTTAAAAACCCTGGAAATTATTGTACACGAGCAAAATAAAGCAAGTGTTAGAGTAGCAGAAAAATGCGGATATGAATGGAAAAAAACATTGTTAAAAGCCCATACCCCTCCTAAGGAAGAACCACTTGATATGGAATTATATGAAAGATCATTTGAAAAATAAATTCTACAGTTACATTAAAGAGCTTCAGGACACAATTACTTCCAAATTAGAAGAAATTGATGGTTCCGCTAAATTTCGTGAAGATATCTGGAAACGTCCGGAAGGTGGTGGTGGAAGGACCAGAGTAATTGAAGATGGTTCAGTTTTTGAAAAGGGTGGTGTAAACATCTCTGCTGTTCATGGTGAACTCCCAAAAAGTATGCAAACCTATTTTGGTGTAAAGGATGCGGATTTTTATGCATGCGGTCTAAGTTTGGTACTCCATCCCGAAAATCCAATGGTCCCAACGGTCCACGCCAATTGGCGTTATTTTGAAATGTATGATAAAAAAGGTGCCTTGGTAGATCAATGGTTTGGAGGAGGCCTCGATCTTACACCATATTATTTATTTGAGGAAGATGTTCAGCACTTTCATTCAGTATGCAAAGCATCTTGTGATGCGCATGATCCTGGTTTTTATAAAACCTATAAAAAGAAATGTGATGACTATTTCTGGAATAGTCATCGCGGAGAAGCACGAGGAGTAGGTGGTTTATTTTTTGATTACTGTAAAGTTTCCGACACTATGAGCATTGAGGATTGGTATAACTTTGTCACCACGGTTGGCAATGGCTTTCTGGAAGCATATATACCAATTGTTATAAAAAGAAAATCACTCACTTATAGCCAGAAACAAAGGGATTGGCAAGAAATTCGCCGCGGTCGTTATGTTGAATTTAATCTGGTTCACGACAAGGGTACTCTTTTTGGATTAAAGACTAATGGGCGTATTGAAAGTATTCTTATGAGCTTACCCCCACATGTTCAATGGAAGTATGACCATCATCCGGAACAAGGTAGTGAGGAGGCCAGATTAATAAAAGTATTAGAAAATCCAAAATCATGGATTTGACATCTTTTAATTGTAATTTAGAAGCGAATACCGCTTAAAATGCTGCAAAAATTATTTCAAGTAGATGCCTTTACTGATCGGTTGTATTCCGGAAACCCTGCTGCTGTTTGTATCCTGGAAAACTGGATAGAAGATAGCATAATGCAGAAAATTGCCATGGAAAATAATCTCGCGGAAACCGCTTTTGCTGTTAGAGATGGTTCTCAATACATCATCCGATGGTTTACCCCGGAGTTGGAAGTAGATTTGTGTGGCCATGCAACCCTGGCAACAGCTTTCGTCTTATTTAACAATTATGATCTGAATGACTCTTATGTTGAATTTTTTTCGCCCAAAAGCGGAAAGCTTCTGGTAGAAAAAGGTGAAAATGGCTTATTAATACTGGATTTCCCCACAGATGAAATACAATCCATAAAACCAATTCAAGCACTTAACGAAGCAATTGGCAAGAATCCGGTTCATACGCTAAAAGGAAAGACCGACTATCTCCTTATTTATAATACACAGAAAGACATTGAACAATTGAATCCAAATTTCTTTCTACTCAATCAACTGGATGCCCGAGGGGTAATTGTATCTGCCCCTGGAGACAGTGTAGATTTTGTATCGCGTTTTTTTGCTCCCCAATGTGGAGTCAATGAAGACCCTGTTACCGGTTCAGCCCATACCAGCCTAATACCCTATTGGTCTAAGGCTCTTGGTAAATCCACACTTGTAGCAAAACAGTTATCTAAAAGAGGTGGTGATATTTATTGTGAATTTCAAAACAAACGGGTAAAAATTGCAGGGAGGGCAGTACCATATTTAAAAGGTGAGATTATTATTTAGAATATATTCATTTCAGTTACCTTTAAGCTTAAAATAAAGCCAATGTATCCACTTCGAAGAAACAGAAGATTACGAGCGAACAGTGCCATCAGGCATTTGGTTCGTGAAACAATTATAACACCTAGTGATTTTTTAGTCCCGTTATTTGTTGTTGAAGGCCATGGAGTTAAGGAAGAAATTCCTTCAATGCCTAATTACTATAGATTGAGCCTCGATAACCTGGGCAAAGAGGCAAAAGAACTTTGGAGTATGGGCCTTTGTGCTGTTCTGCTTTTTGTCAAAATCCCCGAATCACTAAAGGATAATAAAGGAACAGAAGCTCTAAATGAACATGGTTTAATGCAACGTGCAATTAATGCAGTTAAAAGCGCTTGTCCTGATATGTTGGTTATGACAGATGTTGCACTTGACCCTTATTCGTCATATGGACATGATGGAATTGTGGCTAATGGTCAGATTCTTAATGACGAGACCAGCGAGATTTTGGCACAAATGAGTATTTCACATGCTGAAGCAGGTGCAGACTTTGTAGCGCCCAGTGATATGATGGATGGTAGGATACAAATTATCAGAGAAGCTTTGGAGGATGAGGAATTAACCAATACGGGAATCATGTCTTATTGCGCCAAGTATGCAAGTGGCTTTTATGGTCCGTTTCGCGATGCTTTGGAATCAGCACCTGTAAACAAGGTCAATGTCCCAAGGGATAAGCAGACCTACCAGATGGATCCGGCTAATCGGATAGAGGCTATTAAAGAAGCCCATATGGATGTTGACGAGGGGGCTGATATTATTATGGTAAAACCCGGAATTTGTTATCTGGACATTGTAAGAGAAATAAAAGATGAAGTAGAAGTACCTGTGGCAGTATACCAGGTTTCAGGTGAATATGCAATGCTGAAGGCTGCCGCAGAAAAAGGTTGGCTGGATCATGATTCCGTTATGATGGAGCAATTGATCTCAATAAAACGGGCAGGTGCAGATATCATTGCCAGCTATTTTGCAAAAGATGCAGTTAAATTAATGGGGTAGGCTGATTACTATCAATACTTTACCATACAATTCTATGGGAAGATTTCTATTATTTAATTATCGATTTTATATTTTAATACTATTTGGTATTTTATTTTCCAAGTCCTACGCACAGGATAGTTATAAAGAATATTCGAATTCAGACAGTCAGCTCAGTAAAATTACCAGTAGGTCTGTCCCGATAGATCGGATTTCAAGGGAAACAGACCATAAAGTTGATTCAATTATTACCAATGGCATAAAGAACCATGCTTTTCCCGGTGCCCAGATTTTAGTTGCGAAAAAAGGTGATATCATTTTTCATAAAGCATATGGATTTTATACTTATGACAGTATCCAACCAGTAGCACTGAATGCCATCTATGACCTTGCATCCGTCACAAAAATTACTGGTCCCCTGCTTGCTTTAATGAAGTTATATGACGAAGGAAAACTTGATCTGGATGTGCCATTTAGCAGGTATTGGAAACCCTGGAAACATGTAAAAAATAAAAATGAACTAACCCTGCGTGAAATACTTGCACATCAGGCAGGTTTAAAGCCTTATATAGTTTTTCTAAATGAAGTTCAGAAAAAAGGAAGAATTAGCCGAAAATATATCCATTCCGAGCCTTCACCCAGGTTTGAAAATCAGGCTTATGAGCATCTTTATGTGAAAAATAGATTTATTACAAAAATGTATAAGGAAATTGATCGATCGCAGGTGAGTGAAAACAAAACCTATCTCTATTCCGGACTGGCATTTTTAATATTCCCTAAGCTTATTTCTCAACTTAGCGGGGCGTCTTATGAATATTATTTACAAAAACATTTCTATCTGCCAATGGGGGCCACGGCACTTGGTTTTAAGCCCAAAACTAAGAAGTATCCTAATGCTATTGTTCCAACCGAAGTAGATTCAGTATTCAGGAAAGACCTTGTAAAAGGTTGGGTTCATGATGAAAATGCTGCTCTCATGGGGGGAATCTCAGGAAATGCAGGCCTTTTTGGGACAGCCAGAGATCTGCATATAATAATGCAGATGTATCAGAATTATGGTATTTACGATGGCCAAAGGTATCTTTCGGAAGCCACCGTTAAAGAATTCACCAAAGTACAATATCCTGAAAATGATAACAGGCGTGGTCTTGGTTTTGATAAGCCCCTATTGAATAATAAAAACTTGTCTATTTCGGAAGCTTATCCCGCGATAGATGCAAGCATGGAAAGCTTTGGACATACTGGCTTTACTGGAACCTTTATATGGGCTGACCCAATAAACCAATTGGTATTTATTTTCCTCTCCAATCGTGTTTACCCTACTCGCGACAATAGAAATTTATATGAACTGAATATCCGGCCACAATTACATCAGTTGTTTTATGTAGACGAGGGGGAGAAATAATTAATGAAATTAGTAAATCATATTATTAGTATTTTAGTATCCTAATTAAACCAAATGGAATTACTTCTCTTTTATGCCTTTATCTCTATCTTTTTTTCTTTTTTATGTTCCATTTTAGAAGCTGTTCTATTAAGTGTAACCCCAACTTTTATTAATTTAAAGAAAAAAGAAGGGAGAAAGTTTGCTTATACGCTGGAAGAATTAAAAAAGGATGTAGACCAGCCGCTTATTGCCATCCTAACTGTAAATACTATTGCTCATACCGTTGGCGCCATACTTGTAGGAGTACAAGCTAAAGTGGCCTATCAGGAAATATATGGTAGTAAAACCTATGCTTTATTTGGATTTACATTTACCGAAGAATTTATGGTAGGAGTAGTATCAACAATAATGACCATACTAATTCTTGTGCTTTCAGAAATTATACCAAAGACGATAGGTGCTACTTATTGGAAAAAGCTTGCCAATTTGACTGCAAAGTCCCTAAAAATATTGGTGTTGGCCTTAAAGTGGACAGGCCTGCTTTGGGTGCTTCAGTTATTTACACGACTTATTGGTAAAAAAGAAGTGCATGGCAGTGTCCTGAGCAGGGAAGATTTTACTACAATGGCCGATATAGCGCATGAAGAAGGTGTTTTTCAGGAATCTGAATCAAAGGTGATCAAAAACCTTCTGAAATTTGATGAAATTTGTGCGAAGGATATCATGACCCCCCGGGCTGTAATGAAAATAGCCACGGAATCTATGTCCATTAAAGAATTCTTTGAAGAAAATCCAAAACTAAGGTTCTCGAGAATTCCCATTTATGGCGAGAGTGTAGACATAATTACTGGTTATGTCTTAAAAGATAATGTTTTGGAAGAGATTATAAACGAAAATGGCGATATTCCTTTATCAACAATTAAAAGGGATTTGTTAGTTACTAAAAGGAATACCCCAATTCCCCAACTATTTGAGACTTTGATTGCGAAAAGGGAGCATATTGCACTGGTTGTTGACGAATATGGATCCGTTAGTGGCCTGGTTTCCATGGAGGATGTCATCGAAACCTTATTGGGACTGGAAATCATGGATGAAAGCGATAATGTTGAGGATTTACAGCTACTGGCAAGGAAAAAGTGGGAAGACAGAGCTAAAAAAACGGGTATAATTGAATAAAAAATGGCTACTGCATATATTAATACCCCTTTGGGGAGCGCAAAACTGGAAGGAGATGAAAATGGCCTAACTTATGTTACCGTACTTGAGACCGACGAGCCTGAAAGTAAGATAATTCCGGAAGATTTAGAAGATGCGGTATATCAACTAAATGAATATTTTGAAGGAAAACGCCAGAATTTTGACCTTTTGTTAAACCCGGAAGGTACTGAATTTCAAAAAAAGGTCTGGGCAGCATTGTTGGAAATACCTTTTGGAAAAACAATTTCGTATTTGGAACTTTCAAAGAATCTTGGAGATGTAAAAGCTATACGCGCCGTTGCTTCAGCTAATGGAAAAAACCCTTTATGGATAATTATCCCCTGCCACCGGGTAATTGGATCTGATGGCTCATTAACAGGGTATGCCGGTGGATTGCACCGTAAAAAATGGCTGTTAAACCACGAGAGTCCCTCCAAGCAACAAACCTTATTCTAAACCTACAGACCAACTGGTTTGTATAAGTGTAATTCCGAAGACGAAATTGGTGCTAAATTGGATTTTTGTCGTTGATTTTATACTTATTACCCACTTAAATATAAGAAGGGCTAATTATAGTGATTATAAAACAAACCAGTTAGTTGGTTCCCTTTCTAATTATCAATAAAACGAGTTGGCGCAAATTTCAAATTTGTATTCTTTAATAATCTGCCTTCTTCGGAAATAATAATTATTCCCCCCTCCAGCGTTTCTGTATCTACCAATTTCGCGTAACCCATTAGAAATGTATTGCTTTTCTGATTATAGTCAAAAGCGGTTAGCTCAATATCCAGTCCAACCTCATCCTGTACTTGTTGTACAATGGAGAGCATATCAATAATTCTATTTTCTTTTGTAATAAAATCATAAGTCGCCGGGCCAAAAGGGATATTTGAAGGCTGTGCATAAAGATTGAGATAATACAGTTTCTCATTAATTAAACTGGCCTCAGACTGAATAGGTCCTGCAAAGAAATACCTGTTTATTGAGAAGAAGTCCTCTTCTATTAACTCCAGGGTCTGTAAATCATAAAGAGTAAGTTCATAATTAGAAGTCGAATTCCCACTTAGAATAATCATATCACCCTCTTTATTGATCAAAATACTGGGGACCAATTTTCCAAAATCAAAGGTTCTTATTAAATCATTGCTATCCGTATCTATGACAGAGAGTTTATAGTTGGACTGCTGATCCAAAAAAGTAATTAACAGCCGGTTAGCATAATAAAGTGGTTCAAATACATCATTTACATTATATTCCACTATTAAATCTATCTCCTCATCAGTAGCTAGATTTATGGTCCTAATACCATAATTTGTGGACCCTTCAGGGCTGAAAAACCCCAGAAAAAGTTTATTCTCTGAATTAGTTCCCCAGGTAACCGATCTTTCGCTAGATATGGTATAAAATTCATTTAGAAAAGTGCTCTCCCCGGTTACATAATTTCTTTGCACTGCGGAAAAACTGCCTGCTGCAAAACTGAAAAAAGTAAGAACTTCAGATACCTGTCTCAAAGTAAGATACTCTCTGTTTATATTGCTTTCTGTCGTTAAGTTGAATAAGTCTCCTTCATCAAGAGTTCCATCATAATTAAACTGAAAAACACTTTGAAAATTCTGTCCTATTACCGTATAATTGGGCATTTGAACTTCAGAAACCATATTAGGTTGGTTGTCGTCATTGGTACAACCCAGAAAAAGTGTGCCAATAATAGAGAGGCAGAGAACCCACGGGAGCCTATAAAATTTCATGCAGCTTTTTTTTTAAAGATACATAATATCTTGTAGGAAGGGGTTGATAGTAATAGCAAGTTACCTATTTGAGGTTAAAATTGGTGATCAAATTAATTACCAAAAGGATATTTGCCTTGCTAGTAAAATTAATAGCTGGACATTGTGTTATCTGTCTTGATATCTTGAGAAGCATCTAAAACATTCTCTTCTCCCGGCGTAATGATATCCAAATCTCCTTCATTATCCGAATCGTCATTAGTACAGGAAACAACAAAACAAAGGGAAAACACAAAAGCCAGTGAAAGTAGCTTTCTAGTCACATTTATATAGAATTTCGGTTTCATATCAACAATAATTTGTAAGACAATTAAGGAATACTAAAACGTTTTTAATCAGTTTTTATTGAATTTTACTATTATAATTCGATTAACTGCACCCTTTTTTCAATAACCACCCCTATCTTGGATTTAACTACTAAGCAAGGAATACGGGTTCTGAATATTGTTATTATCTTTAGTTGAATTGACCAAAAGATCAATATCTTAAGATGAGGGTAAATTCAATTTGAAAATGAAGTGTATTTAATAGTTATTTGGGATGATACAGAAACTAAATCTTGAACATATCCTTTTTTTAGACATCGAAACTGTTCCTGAAGTGGCGGAATATGCCCAATTAGATGATTACAAGAAAGAGCTATGGGAACATAAATCACAGTATCAACGTAAAGAAGAGTATACCGCTGAAGAATTTTATGAAAGAGCGGGAATTTGGGCTGAATTTGGTAAAATAATATGTATCTCCGTTGGGTATTTTTCAATTAAAGATAGAATTCGCAATTTCAGGGTTACTACATTTCAGGGTGATGAAGAAAAAATACTAAAAGACTTTAAAAAATTACTTAACGAACATTTTAGCCGCCCAAAAAACCTGCTTTGTGCACATAATGGTAAAGAATTTGATTTCCCTTATATTGCGCGAAGATTAATCATAAATGGTATTGGACTGCCATATAAATTGGACCTTTTTGGTAAAAAACCGTGGGAAGTTCCTCACCTGGATACCATGGAACTATGGAAATTTGGCGATTTCAAGCATTACACCTCCTTAAAACTTATGGCCAATGTGCTGGGTATTCCTTCTCCCAAAGAAGATATTGATGGTAGTATGGTCAGAGATGTTTATTATGAAGAAGGTGATTTGGACCGTATAGTGGCTTATTGCGAATTAGATGTTATCACTTTAGCACGGGTCTTTCTCCGGCTTCGTAATGATGAGTTATTGACTGAAGACCAAATCTTTCATATTTAGAATTATTCTTCCAGCCAGCTTGTGATGTCCGTTTCATAACGTATACTATGCAATTACTCTGTCTAAATTAGGTTCCTTTTCTTTAGGTGTATTGCGCTAATAAACCTTAATTGTGCTATCTTGGTATTTATAGGTGAGATATAGTTATTAACTATATCCCATGGTTAGCCACCATTCATAGAAAACCGTAATATGTGTTTAAACTTCCGTGATATGTATTGAATTCAATAATAGTTTCGCTATTTACTTTATAAAAATTAAAAACAAAGATTATGGAAACTAAGAAAGTACTGTTGATGTCGCACAAGGTCTATAGAAATTGATACTCTTTGCCGGCATAGCGATAACAGTAGTATTGTTGGCACTTATTCTTTCAAAAAAGGCAAGTGCCCTTTCTGCTTTGATTATTGTACCCATTATCGGCTCGTTGGTGGCTGGCTTTGGTTTGGATACCGCTGAGTTTGCCATACAGGGCATCAAAAACATAGCACCAGTGGTCGCCATGTTTGTTTTCGCCATATTGTTTTTTGGTGTTTTGACCGACGCAGGGATGTTCGACCCCATTATCAATACCATCCTTAAATTAGTGGGACGCCATCCGGTAAAAATTACCCTAGGTACGGCTGTACTGTCAATGATCGTTCACTTGGATGGTTCCGGGGCGGTAACATTTTTAATCACCATTCCGGCCATGCTGCCTCTTTTTGAGGAACTTAAAATGGATAAGAGGGTGTTGGCCTGTGTGGTTGCCCTGGGTGCCGGGACAATGAACCTGGTACCCTGGGGCGGTCCTACCATTCGGGCGGCTACGGCACTTCAGGTCGAGATAACGGAATTGTACACTCCTGTTATGATACCCCAATTGTTCGGACTGTTGTTTGTATTGTTCATTGCATGGTATTTAGGTTCCAGGGAAGCTAAAAGACTTCAACTTGATTCCATTGAGGATATCGGAAGGAGTTTTGAGAGAAAAGCTTCAGAAGAAGAACTACGTCTTAGAAGACCTCGATTGTTCTGGTTCAATGTCTTGTTGACCATTGCAGTGATTACAATTCTGATTATGGGAATTGTAGCACCGGCACTGCCATTTATGTTAGGCACCATTACGGCTCTAATGGTCAACTATCCGAATCTTAAAGATCAGGCTTCCCTTATAGATTCACACGCCAAGGCCTCCTTGCTCATGGCGAGTATCCTATTGGCTGCAGGTGTCTTTACCGGCATCATGACCGAATCTGGAATGATTGCCGAAATGGCCAGTGCCATGGCGAATATCATTCCGTCCAGCGCCGGGGAACAAATTCCGGTCTTAATGGCCTTGACCAGTATGCCCTTGAGTTTTGTTTTTGATCCGGATTCCTTCTATTTCGGATTTCTACCGGTTTTGTCGGAAGTTGCGGGTCAGTTTAATGTGGCGCCCATTAGTGTAGGACAGGCCGCTATATTGGGACAAATGACAACTGGGTTTCCATTAAGCCCGTTGACAGCTACGACATTTTTACTCATTGGTTTGGCCAAAGTGGATTTGGCGGAACACCAGCGGTTCACTTTTAAATATGCGTTTGGTGTAACCATCATCATGACTATTGTTTCCATTTTAATCGGGACGCTTCCCATATAATAAATGATGAAGCCAGAAAAAACAATTCGCATAGGATCAGGAGCAGGATATTCGGGAGACCGTATCGAACCCGCTGTGGATTTGATAAAAGAAGGCAATTTAGATTATATTGTCTTTGAATGTCTCGCGGAGCGGACCATAGCATTGGCACAATTGCAGAAAATGAAGGATCCAATCTTAGGATATGACCCTTTATTGGAAGATAGGATGAGGGCCTGCCTGCCCCTTTGTGTTTCCAACAGGGTGAAACTTATCAGCAATATGGGCGCCGCGAATCCAGTGGCAGCAGCTAGAAAAACGGCCGCCCTGGCCAAAGAGCTAGGATTAAAAAAAATAAAGATAGCGGCCGTATATGGTGATGATGTGAAATCCTTGCTCGATGATACGCCATATACCTTTATGGAAAGTAAGGATTCTATTTTGAGCGTAGCGGACGAAATTATTTCCGCAAATGCTTATTTAGGCGTAGAAGGAATTTTAATGGCATTGCAACAAGGAGCCGATATTATCCTGACAGGTAGAGTGGCCGACCCTTCCTTGTTTTTGGCTCCCCTTGTCCATGAATTTGGATGGTCCTTGGAGTCTTATCCATTATTGGGCAAAGGTACAGTCCTGGGCCATTTACTGGAATGCGCCGGCCAGGTATGCGGGGGGTATTTTGCCGATGGGGTCAAAAAACATGTTCCCGATCTGGGAAATCTTGGTTTTCCCATCGCGGAAATCACAGCGGACGGCTCGTTTTACATCAGCAAGTTAAAAGATTCCGGAGGAATGGTGACCACAGGAACCTGCAAGGAACAGCTATTGTACGAAGTACACAACCCTTCTGAGTATCTGACGCCGGATGTTGTTGCGGATTTTTCCGGGATTTCATTCCAAGAATTGGATAAGGATGTGGTAGCGGTAACTGGCGCAACGGGAAGAGTCTTGACAGGAAAATTAAAGGTATCTGTTGGCTATCGTGACGGATATATGGCAGATGCCCAGTTAAGCTATGGAGGAAGTTATGCGTTAGAGCGAAGCCGATTGGCCATGGAAATCATGGAGGAACGGATTCGGGGAAAACATTCGGAACCTGAGGATATATTATTTGATCTGATCGGTATCGACAGCCTTTTTAAAGGAGTAACCACCAATGCAGATCCGCAAGAAATACGATTGCGCCTAGCTGCCAAAACAAGGACTAGGGAGGCTGCTGTGAAATTGGTCAATGAACTGGAAACACTATATACCAATGGCCCGGCAGCCGGTGGCGGTGTTTCAAAATCGGTTTCGGAAATCATAGCCATACAATCCATTTTGATAGATAAAGACAAGGTAGCCCCAAAAGTGGAATACTTTAAAAGTTAACCAATGAAACTAAAAGATATCGCACATTCCCGTACGGGAGACAAGGGAGATATTATCAATATTTCTGTCATTGCCTTTGATGAAAAGGATTATCCCCTATTGTTAGAACAGGTGACCTCCACAAAAGTGAAGCAGTTTCTTGGGGCGACCGCAATGGGTAAAGTGGACCGATATGAACTGCCTACATTGGCAGCGATGAATTTTGTCGTACAAAAAGCCCTAAGGGGTGGGGTCACCCGCTCACTACGAATAGACAAACATGGCAAAACATTGTCCTCAATTTTGTTGGAAATGCCCATAGATATTAATCATTAAAACCAGATCGATGAAAGCGTTTTTAAAAATAATAGTAGTTGTATTAACCTTTAATGTAACCGACGCACAAACGCTAAAAGGGACCATTGTAATCGATTCCATATACTCGGAGAACTTGGTCAATGATTTTGAAGAGAAAACAACACGAGAAGTGGCAGTATACCTGCCTCCAAACTATGAGCAAGGGACCAAAAAATATCCCGTAATTTATTTTTTACATGGCTTTTATGGCGACCATACCATGCTGGAGCCCATGACGGAAATCCTGGATTTCGCCATAGCGACCAAACGTATCCGGCCCTTTATTTTGGTCATTCCCAATCAAAAAACGACCTATGAAGGTAGTTTTTATTCCAATTCTGGTGTTTTTGGAAACTGGGAGGACTTTACCGTAAAGGACCTTGTGGCCTATATGGACATGAAATATCGCACCTTGGCAAAAAAAGAAAGCCGTGGAATAACCGGACATAGTATGGGTGGTTATGGTGCTTTAAACATTGCGATGAAACATCCCGATGTATTCAATACTGTATACGCCATCAGTCCAGGTGCTCTTGCCATAGTTCGTGAATATGGGCCCAACAGCGATACATTTAAGGAACTTGCTGAAATATCCACTTATGAAGCACTGGAAAAAACTTATTTTGGTAAGGTAATGGTAGCCTTTGGACGCTCTTGGTCCCCCAATTCCGACAACCCTCCCTTTTACTGTGATTTTCCATTCGATTATGAAGATGGAGCGTTGGTGATAAACCAGAAAACGCTCAAAAAGTGGCACGAAAACATGCCTTTTTACACACTTGAAAATTATATCGATAACCTCAAAAGTTTAAAGGCCATTAAAATGGATTGGGGACGAAACGCTGGAGAGCGATTTACCCAACAATGCAAGATGTTCAGTCTAAAGTTGGAGAATTTAGGTATAAAACATTTTGCAGAGGAGTACATTGGAACACATGTGAACAATATTTACACAAAAGAGGGTAGAATTCCGCAACAGGTTTTGCCGTTTTTTGAATACTACCTTGAGTTTCATTAACCTAATTATTTGGTGCTTGGTTTTGCCATGTTGTTTTTGTCTTTTGGTCTTTTTCAATCCATGATTTTCCAAGGCATTGATGTTGCTTTGTTGGCAATTGATAAAAATAGTAAAGTTCAAATGAACAATTGGAATGAAATTTAAATTCGAGCAGGCAAACTATTACAATGGCATTTTAATTGCCTTGGGCATATGGTTTGCCTTGAATTGGTTAATCTTTCCTTAGGGTGGACTTGCAACAAAAAAGTGGGCAATTAGACAAGAGTCATGCAACTGAAACATTAGAAAGCTTATCACAATACCTAAAATGATAGTAGAAATAATAAAAAAATCGGTGGCTAACAATACCTATACGCAATGCCCTGCGGGACACTGCGCATAGCTCTACCGTTAGCAGATATTCTCCCTGTTTGACAAACCAAAATTGAAACAAATGAAAATATTAATTTCTCTCAGACTAACGGTAAAATTTGGGATATAATTCGAGGGAAAAGAATAAATTTAAAAGACGGAAGAAATACTGAATCTCAATTACTTACTAAACCGTTAGTCAGAATTTAAATGACATCTTATGCTCGGCACAATTTGGATTGTTTTTGGAATGTTCTTTTCAATTGTTAGTTTTTTTCCTTTGATAAACTCGACACATTGGATTTTTAGAATATTCGACTTTATTCGGCTTCAACTTTGTGTAATTCTTTTGTTTCTCCTGCTAGCGACACCTTTTCTATCAGTGAGCATTTCAATTATTGGATTACTTACTATATTTTTAATTGCAATATCTTTTGTTTATCAATTATCAATTATACTGCCCTACTTCCCAAAAAGTAAAAACAATAGCATAGCACCAAAACATAACATAGTAGCTCTCTGTATAAATGTGAAGCAAGAAAATCAGGACTACGAAAGACTTATAAGGGTCGTTAAGAGTGTTCAGCCAGACATTCTGTTAACCTTAGAAACAAATAAAAAATGGGAGCAAAACCTTGAGGAAATAGAAGGTGACTTTAGTAATATTATTCGTGTTCCAAAAGACAATAGATATGGAATGCATCTTTATACAAAATTGGACTTGAAAGACTTTAACATCCATTATCTTATATCTAAAGAGCATCCATCTATTGAAGTTATATTAACTGATTCTAAAAAGGATGATTTTGTTTTTTGGGGTATTCATCCACCTCCACCCAGCCCTACTGAAAAACCTACATCTAAACAAAAAGATGCCGAACTGATGAAAGTTGCAAAGCTTGCTAGAAAAAGTATAACACCAATGATTGTTTCAGGAGACTTCAACAATGTTTCCTGGTCTAAGGCGTCCAGATTATTTAGCAAAATATCTAACCTGAAAGATGCAAGAATTAATAGGGGGATATACTCAACATTTCCTGCAAACCTTCTGATATTTGGGTTTCCAATCGACCTTCTTTTTCATTCTAACACAGTAACGGTAAATAATATTAAAGTATTAACCTCAATAGGTTCTGATCATTTACCACTTCAATTTATGTTTCACATTAATAATAAGGTGGATTCTAATAAAGAATTAAATAGCAATTTGAAAAGTTTAGCGAATCAAAAAATAATGGAAGGAAAAGAAGCTGCAAAGAATGAAAACTGAAAAAACATTTGCTCACAACACCTATAATTCATCACGCCATGGCGTGATGAAATCATAGCCAAAACGTTGTGTGCAACTAAAAGTAATAAAATGAAAAAATTAATAACCTTATTATCAATTATATTGCTAGCCAGCAACGTGTTATTTGGTCAATTGGAAGATTATACAATTCACAACAACCTCCCTTATTTGAGCAATGAATCAATTTCAAATGATAGTCTTCAAAGATTAAACTTAGTCTTGCCCAAAAGAGGGGATAAATATCCGTTACTGATTTGGATAGGAGGAGGAGCATGGTCGTATGTTGATAGAAATCAAGAAATGGACCTCGCAAAGAAGTTTGCAAAAAATGGAATAGCTGTAGCAAGTATAGGCCACCGTTTAAGTCCGGCTATATGGCGAGATTCAACTTTGAATACAGGAATCCAACATCCAAAACATATTGAAGATGTGGCAGCTTCCGTCAAATGGTTGTATGAAAATGCTGATAAATATGGATATGATAGGGATGGATTTTTTATCGGTGGGTTTTCTTCGGGAGCTCATCTATCCGCATTGATAAGTTTGGATAGCACCTATCTAAATCAAGTTGGACTTTCTCATAAATTATTTAAAGGAATAATTCCAGTTTCAGGGGCATACGATATAATTGACTACCATAGCGTACTTTTAAACAGTGGCAGACCTGAACTTGCCAAACTTCATGTAGAAGCTGTTTTTGGCGATGAAAAGGAGGACTTCAGAAAAGCATCACCTATTACCTATCTTCATAACTTATCAGTTCCCATATTATTGATTAGTGACAATAATACGTATAACTACTCAAGACTTTTTGAGGAAAGAGTTCGAACAACTGAATTTAGAGATATGCAAGTTGTTTATGCTTACCACCTATCGCATGGAGACCTTTGGAGAAACTTATCTTTCGATGAACAAAGTATATACCGGGAGATAATGATAAATTTTATTGAAACAAACTTATAAATGGGAAAGAAGCACACAACACTGTATATGCAATAATGCTCCCTAAACGGTCGCACTACGCATATACGAATCGTTATGCTAAAACATATTTTTTTACTTGGTTTAAATCCAAACTACGCATTACCATATGCATTTCTTCATTGCACTCTGATGATTTCACTGATTTGCCCTTATACCAACTATAACTTCCAATGAAACAGTTACGTATTTAAATAATAAAAATGAGAGCAAATATCAGTTATAATTCAAATATTACAGCTTTGGAAATTTGGCGATTTCAAGCATTACACCTCCTTAAAACTTATGGCCAATGTGCTAGGTATACCCTCTCCCAAAGAAGATATTGATGGTAGTATGGTCAGAGATGTTTATTATGAAGAAGGTGATTTGGACCGCATAGTGGCTTATTGTGAATTGGATGTTATCACTTTAGCACAGGTCTTTCTCCGGCTTCGTAATGATGAGTTACTGCCTGAAGACCAAATCTTTCATATTTAGAATGATGCTTCCATATAATCTAGTTTTTTAATGGGGTGTAACATTTATGCATAAATGTTATCTATTTAATGTAGCCTTCATATTTAACCCTAACTAAATTATGCCGAATCAAACCATCCAGGCATGGTCAAAATTAGGGATTCGAAAATTGATTTATTGAAGGCAATTATCCTGATAAAAAAGTATCTAATAGTCTAAATATCAAAAATGAAAAATATAATCCTTCTGATCATTTTTCTCACACTATACTCCTGTGATTTCCGATTATCCGGCAAAAAGGAAGATAAAATCGATGCTGATTTTACAGCAGTGGCAGATAGTATATCACTACTGATGTCTGCATACCATTACAACCCTGCAGAGCTCGCTACAGATAAATATCTCGTATTGGAAAAAAAGGTCCGCGTTCTTGCAAATATGGTCCAAACAAAGCAAGAATTTATCAATGGGTTTAATGAGCTTTGGAAAGATGGCCCATTTTCTCACGTTACACTTAGCATTTCAGAAAGGCGCGCAGAGGAAATGGCAGAATTTGTAGATACATTACGTGTAGGGGATTATAGTGTTTCACTGGAATGGGTTGAAGAAACTGCAATACTCACGGTGACAACGATGACCGGTCTTGACACAAAAGAACGCGTATTTAGGGCATACCGCGAGATAGCCGACAATAAAACCAAAGCTCTTATTATAGATGTTCGCAACAATGGTGGGGGTACGTTTGCAGGTGTTCCACTTATTGGTCATGTTTTAACTGATTCTATTGATGCTGGTATATTTGTTTCACAGAAATGGTGGAAAAATAATACGAAAGCCCCCAATCTAGCCGATATTCAAATGTTAACTCCCTGGCAAGGATGGTCGCTGAAATCCTTTTGGCATGATGTACAGGAAAAGCCGCTTACTCGAGTAAAGTTTGGACCAATGCATCCACACTTTGACGGTCCGGTATACGTATTGACAAGTAATAATTCGGCCAGTGCCTCAGAGTTTACCGTGGATGCGCTGGCTCATGAAGAAAATGTAACAATTATAGGTGAGACCACGGCAGGCGAAATGTTATCACAAAAAATGTATGATTTGCCACTTGGCTTTCAATTATCTCTGCCCATAGCAGAATATTATTCAAACCGAATTGGAAGAATTGAAGGAAAAGGCGTAGAGCCTGATATAACTGTTGATCAGCGTGTGGCAATGGATTTGGCTGTTTCATTGATCAACGGAGAGAGCAGTGAGGAAGCTTTGGCCATGGTACAATTGGAGCTAGATAAAATGAATGAGCAACCTTTCGGCGGGGAAAAGATTTATCTGTTTGGCAACATGAATGATTGGGGTAAAAAGCGGAATATCACTCCTCAATTTGAGTATAAAGGGAACGGGGTTTTCGCAGTGTCATCTACTTTGGAGGCCGGCAGTTATGAGTTTAAAATAGCTCCTATGAACTGGTCCTTTGATTATGGCGCACATCCCAATCAGGAAAAAACGATTATCGGGAAGAAAAAAGATTTAGCAAGAGTGCCCGGAAGCAATAATTTGATTATCAAAATCGAAAATAAAGCCAAGATCACTTTTGAACTGAATGTAGCTGATGAAATGGCTGGTAAACTATACGTTTATCAGGACTGAGGTACAGTGAACATGTTGGACAGTTAAACATTTATGTTTATAGTTATTAAATGACCGTTCTTTTGAAATTTGGGACTTTAAACATTATACCTCGCTTAATCTCATGACCAGCATCCTTGGCACACCTTCCTCAAAGGAAGATATAGATAGAGCATGGTTCGGCAAGTGTATTATGAAGAAAAGGACCTGCAACACATCATCCATTATTTTAAAAGGGATGTGATCACTTTAGCGCAAGTCTTTCTCAGGCTTCGTAATAATGAGTTATTGCGTGAAGACCAAATCATTCATATTTAGAATGTTCTTTTGAATATCCCCAAACGGTATTAATTGAATTTTAATTGAATATATACAGGAAAGTGGTCACTGTATCCACCTTTATACTTTTGCCCCACATAAGTTCTGAAAGGATTTCCGGCATATTTTCCATCCCATTCTTTAAGCTGATGGTCATCAAAAATATTGGCATGTGCAAAACTATGTGTGCCTTTTTCATAATTGAAAAAACTATGAGAGACCAGAATCTGATCAAAAAGTGACCAGCTCCTTCTGTAGTTTGCGCTACCTCTTTCGGGAGTCAATAGTTTTTCCATAGGATTGAACAACGATTTAGATTCAACCAAGGTGCGGATACTAATTGCATCAGGACCATCATTAAAATCGCCCATGACAATGTAATTTGGAGTTGAATAATTTTTTTCAATTTTATTCATATAATCCCTAAGGGTCTCGGCAGCTTTAATCCTTTTGTAATCTGTTTCTTCCTCTCCAGTTCTGCGTGATGGCCAGTGATTAACAAAAACATGAATTTCCTCACCGTTCAAAACACCGTGAACATAAAGTATGTCCCTGGTTGTGTCTCTTTCTCCTTCAGGATTGAAAATCAACAAAGGAATAGGTGTAGAACGTAGAACACTAAAATTCGATCTGAGATATAACAAAGCGGTATCTATTCCCCGTTCATCCGGAGAATCATAATGAACGTAATCGTAATCCTCATTTTTTAAAGCCCCAGTAGATATCAGGTCCTTAATGACCTCTTCATTCTCAACTTCTGCTATACCCACGAGCGCAGGTGGTTTGTTAGTAGTTTTAACACCTATTCTTGAGATGGTATTGGCAAGTTTGAGTAACTTCTTTTTATACTTCCTTTTGGTCCATCTTTTCTTTCCATTTGGGGTGAAATCTAAATCAAGTGTATTTTGATCATCTCTTACATCAAAAAGATTCTCCAGGTTATAGAAGACAATGGTATGATCGTTCTGGGGTTTATTTCTTTGCAGAAATGAAAAAATCATGCACTTTTTATTTGGTTACCAAAATTACGAAAATCACTTGGTTCCAATTACTTAGATTTGTACTATAATTTATCAAATGTTAGAGAAGCAAAATATAGAATACGAAAAAGCAATTCTGGTGGGTGTTATTAACAAACAGCAGAATGAAAAGAAAGTACAGGAATATCTTGATGAACTCGAGTTTCTTACTTATACAGCAGGCGGCGAAGTATTAAAACGTTTTGTCCAACGAGTCGATTTACCCAACCCAAAAACATATATTGGTAGTGGTAAAATTTTGGAAATAGAAAAATATGTAGACGAAAACGAAATAGGGTCAGTCATATTTGATGATGAACTTACGGCTGTTCAGCAGCGTAATATTGAGAAAATCCTGCGTTGTAAAATACTGGACAGAACAGGGTTAATACTTGATATTTTTGCGCAAAGAGCCAAAACCAGCTATGCCCGCACACAAGTAGAGCTTGCACAATATGAATATTTATTACCTCGATTGACGGGCTTGTGGACGCACCTTGAAAGACAACGAGGAGGTATTGGAATGAGAGGTCCGGGAGAAACCGAAATTGAAACAGACCGTCGGATAGTCAGAGATAGAATAGCACTACTAAAAAAGAAATTAACTAAAATAGACCGCCAAATGGGCACCCAACGAGGAAACCGGGGAGCCTTGGTGCGTGTAGCTCTGGTGGGGTATACCAATGTTGGCAAATCTACCCTTATGAACGTCATTAGTAAAAGTGAGGTTTTTGCTGAGGACAAATTGTTTGCGACATTAGACACCACTGTTAGAAAAGTGGTGCTGGGTAATTTGCCTTTTTTATTAAGTGATACGGTTGGGTTTATACGTAAACTGCCTACACAATTAGTAGAGAGTTTTAAAAGTACTTTAGACGAGGTTAGAGAAGCAGATCTCTTGCTCCACATTGTAGATATTTCGCATCCAAATTTTGAAGATCATATTAATTCTGTAAATCAAATATTGAACGAGATTGGCTCATCTGATAAGAAAACAATAATGGTCTTTAACAAAATTGATCTTTACGAACAGGAAATTTTAGAAGAAGATGATCTGGTGACCGAAAGGAGTTCAAAGCACTTTACGATTGAAGAATGGAAACATACCTGGATGCAACAATTAGGTGAAAATGCTATTTTTATTTCTGCACTGAAAAAGGAGAATCTTGATGAATTCCGTAAGAAAGTATATGATGCAGTAAGGGAAATTCATATTTCGCGTTTCCCTTATAACAATTTTCTTTATCCTGAACACCTGGATGATTATTAGTCAGAGTCCATTATTTTTTAAATTATCCATCCGAATTTATAAGTGAATTATGCCTATGCAATTCATAAGTCATCAGGTCATTCATCTGACATCTGATACGCTTCATATTTTTCACAACATTATAACTCCACTTCACAACAATAATTTAGAGATTCTTAAGAACCGAACTACATTTACATTGTAATTAAGTGATAGTGTTTAACCCCAAATCAAAGCATA
>NZ_JBATKE010000033.1:0-3202 GCF_049669105.1 Eudoraea sp. | reverse complement strand
CAACTAGTCAATAAACTCAGTTTATTGCGTTTATTTCCCTTTCAAATATACCTTTTTGTTTAATAGATCGAAAGGACTTGTAATATCTGTTAAATTGGTAGTACATACATGTGTGTAAATTTCAGTTGTTTTACTTGAACTATGCCCCAAAAGCTTCTGTATATATCTCAGATTCGTACCATTCTCTAATAGATGTGTCGCAAATGAGTGACGTAGAGTGTGCACAGTGGCAGACGAACGACCCAAAGCTTTAAATTTGGCACGGTTAAAAAATTGCCGAATACTAGATGGGCTGTATTGTTGCTTTGTTTGACCTTCAAATAACCACTTTTTGGGACGGTATATTTTATAATAATCCCTTAATAGTTTTAATAGGTCATTAGAAAGTAATGTAACTCTGTCTTTTTTTCCTTTAGCATTACGAACCCATATCCGCATACTGGAAGAATCAATATCGATAATTTTCAAATTAATGCATTCTGATATGCGTAACCCTGACCCGTAGATAATAGATAATATTGTTCTATGTTTCAGATTACGAGTAGCTTCAATAATTTGATGAACTTCTATTAAGGACAATACCTTGGGTAATGTTTTATGTTTTGTCGGCCTTTCCAGTTCATAAACAGTAACAGGATGCTTCAGTACTTTTTCTATGTAAAATTTTATCGCATTTATGCTTTGATTTTGATAGGATACAGAGACATTTCGATCTGTAACCAACCAAAGATGATACTTGGTAATATGGGTTTTATTTACATGATGCAAAGGCATTGGATATAGATATTTTAAAAATTGACGGAACATATGAACATATGTCTTAATAGTATGTTCACTATAGTTTTTCAGTAATAGCTTTTGCTGCATCAATTCAAGTGACAATCTATAGTTTTGATCTGTAGAACCAAGGCTAGAAGGAGTAGGGATGACTATTGGTAATGATTCTCTCATATAGTGAAAGTCATCAAAAAAAATATTATTTTCGCATTAATAGACGTTTACATACGTATATAAACGTTAAATAATACGACTAATGAATATACGGTTTTGTTTAGCTTGTGAAAAAGAATTGAAAGGGCGGTCAGATAAAAAATTTTGTGATACACAATGTAGAAGTATTTATCATAATACCAATAGACCCACTCATGAACTTTCGATTCGAAGAATAAACAGCAAGCTACGGCGAAATAGAAGTTTGTTGGCTCATTTTTGTCCAAGTGGTAAAAGCATAGTTGAGAAAGAAGTTATAGCAAAATTGGGATATAGATTTGAGTTGTTCACTCATATTTTCCCATTTAACAGCGGAACCTATTTTTTTTGCTACGAATATGGATATCTTCCTATAAATGAAAAAGGAACAGAAAAAATGTTAATAGTACACAAACAAAAATATATGGAAAAATTGAGTTTCTACCCTTGGGATTTTAAAATCATAAAACATGATTCAAAATAGAAGATATTTAAACATAGGTCTTTAATGACTTTTCAAAAATGAATATGCAAGAAAATTTCAATTTCAAAAACGCAAATATTTCATGCTATTTGTTTGAGTTTTTTGTTTGCTTTGCAAACGAAAGAGGATAAGCAAGAGGATAACACGCTAAAGCGATGTTATTATTTATAATCAATTGAAAATCAATTGACTATGTTTTTCAAGATTAAATTTCTTATCCATTTTTCAAGTAAAAACCTTTGCAGGCCTCATTTTATGGCAAATTTTTAGAGTAAAAAGAGAGTTCAAGATGTGTCTTTGTTGCCACATAGACAATCTTGCTTTGCTCCCGGAGGTCGCCAAGAAAAAATAACTTGTGGAATGAATCGCCTCATTACAATGATTAAAAAAGCGAGCGAAACGGAGTTTCGTGCTGCAAGCCCAAATCTTACCGAAACTAATCTGCTTGCAAGGTAATGAGATGATTTTTAAAAAAATTTACGCCAAACTTTTTCAATGTTTTCAAGGGTTTCCGAGATTTTTGTGCCAAAATTTTGGAGATTTTATAAATTAACAAATTGTAGCAATCCACCAATTTCACTAGTCTTTAGACCAATTTCTAGATATATAACACCGCTTTAGCGTGTTATCCTCTTGCTTTACATATCTTATCCGCTACGCTCCTAAAATCTGTAAACTTTAATTTGGTACACTAATAAGCAAAAAGTAGCATGCGCCCTATCATGTTTTTGCTTGACGCTTATCTTTCCAAACACTACAAAAACCTGATAGGATCCATGCGCAAAGTTATGTGTAAGATTTGGGGGGACGAGTTTTTCTTTTTCAATAGCATTCATTTCAAATCTGCCTAACCCAACTTTTGTTGAAGCATTTCCATATCGTCCCCGATCTTCCGTTCCACTACCCTAGCGTAAATCTGTGTAGTTGATAGTTTGGAATGTCCTAAAAGTTTGGATACAGTTTCCAATGGAACTCCATTTGATAGGGTAACCGTTGTTGCAAAAGTATGCCTTGCTACATGGAAGCTAAGGTTCTTATGAATATCACAAGCAATGGCAATATTTTTTAAATACTTATTTGTCTTTTGATTGGAACAAATGGGCAATAGAAATTCCGATGTTGTGTCCAATCTATTGTACTTATCCAAAATCTCTTTTGCCTTATAGAGTAATGGTATTTTCATCGGGGTTTGGCTTTTCTCCCTCGTACAATGTATCCAGTCCCTTCCATCTATTCCCTTTACTAAATGGTTATCGGAAAGTTGTTTTACATCTACATAGGAAAGACCGGTATAACATGCAAATAAGAACATATCCCTGGTTCTTTCCAAATGGGGCTTGGTAAGTATTGTTTCTTCCAATCTTATCAGTTCTAGGCGGTTTAAAAAAGCTCTGTCAAAAGTTTTGAACTTCATTTTATAATCCCTGAAAGGATTTTTTTCCATCCATTCCAGTTTTACCGCCAAGTTCAATAGTTTTTTAAAACGCTCCAAATGCTTCATCGTTCCATTATTGGTCAATTGAAGTATACCGTTCTTGTCTTTCTTTCTTCTTAGGAATTTTTCAAAACCGACAATAAAAGTATATGAGAGGTTTTTCAGGTACATATCCGATGTTCGCAATTCTTTTTCCAAATATTCCTTCAGATATTTTTCCGTTGTGGAGTAGTTTTTCAATGTCCCTTTTTTCAAAACATTGACCATATTTTCTGAATGATAGATTGATATATCACATATTGACCTACTGACAT
>NZ_JBATKE010000032.1:0-2953 GCF_049669105.1 Eudoraea sp. | reverse complement strand
AGGGACTCATTTAAGTCTTCCCCTTTCTTTACCATTAACAATAACAATCGCAAACCAGTAATCCATCCTTCCGTTTGTTGCATCAATTTATGCGAAATTGCTCCACTTGACTCTATATGAAAAATATTATTCAATAATCTCAAAATTTCACTTTCATTGAAGCACAGTTCTGCCGCACGAATCTCATTGATGCGACTGTGTGCGCGTAACGAGCTTAGATTCAAAAACGGATCACTCCTGCAAATAATGACCAAATGCATGAGCTGTGGAGGAAACTGGAGCAGCTGGTTAATCAGTTCATTAATTTGCATGTTTTGGATTAAATGATAATCATCTAAAACCACGACAAATTCCTTATCGATTTCATCTAAACCATTAATGAGGCTTTCAGCTATTTTGTTCATCGGTGGTAATTCAGCAGCTTCCACATAGTCATTCAGATGAACCAAAGCTTTTGGAAACCTATTATTGACCGATGTGGAAATACACCGAATAAAATCTCTGATTTCATTGTCTTCATCGCTCAATGAAACCCAGGCATAGGGGATTTTGGATTTTTCAAGCCAGGAGCTGATCAACATGCTCTTGCCATAACCAGCGCCTGCACTAACCAGCGTAAGTGGCTTGTACATGTTCTTATTCAGCAGATCAATCAGATGATCTCTGTAAACATGTTCTTTGGTGACAGGTGGTCGATGCAGTTTCGTTAGTAGCACGGCTAATTTTAATGCAAGTTAAATATTATATATCAGGGATTAAAATTATTTATTGAGTTTTCAATAAGAGTAAAGGTACGTAACGAAAGTGGAAGAAAAGTAGAGATACAGCTAAAGAAACTATGGAAAGCGTCTAAAGTGTCTTATATGAACAAATAAAGTGGGTAGATAAAAAGTGCTCAAATTATACCTACCTACCTACCTACCTACCTCAGGCAGGAAAGGCTTAAGTTTGCCTTTTATTAAAATTAAAAAAAGAGCGACAACCATAAGTTTTCACTCTTTTCATTTTGTTAATTATCTGATATTACAATACTTAGTTTGTGCTACTATTTTTTTTATGCAATTCACTTTTCTCTGCGCCATTAATCTCCCGCTTGCTCATAATGTGCGGCCGAGTAGAGTTCCTTGCTCGACTCATACCGCACTGTCTGGGTTATTTCTTATTCTTCGGCACATACGGATCAGGCGTACCCGGCTTGATGGGTGGTTCTGTTTGAAAGGATTTTGCATGCTCTACTGCGACTGCTGACATTGGAAAACGCACCCACATTTGTTGGCCTGATTTATAAGTAATTGGATAATTTTCCTGTGGATCTGTGTAAAGGTTGATAAATCGTGGAACGCCGTATTCGACAATTTTGCCCGTCCCCATGCCGTTTTCGAACTCCTTGGTCAACATTTTCCAGTTGCGCCATTTTACTCCGAATACTTGATCTCCTACATAAATAACAAAGGATTCTCTTGCTGATTTTTCGGTCTGTCCCATTAAGAACTTGCTTTGATCGACACCGTCAATGATACGATCAGCAGGTACTTTTCCTCCAGTGATTTTGGCAATTGTCGTAAACAAGTCAAATTGATGGACCATCTCGTTAGAAACCCGGCCCGCTGGAACTTTTCCTGGCCAACGCATTATAAATGGCACACGCAAAGAACCTTCTCTTGCCGTAAAATAGGAACCACGCCAAGGGCCACTCCAGCCCTGGTAGCCCGGAATCATTTCAGGTCCATTGTCTGATGTCCAGATAAAGATGGTATTATCAGCAATTCCTAGTTCATCGAGTAGATCCAATAGTTCACCCGTATAGGCATCAATTTGCATTAATACATCTGCATAATCTCCATTGCCGCTTTTGCCAGCAAACTCTTTGCTAGGTAATACAGGCATATGAGTCTCTGTATAGGGTAAATACACGAAAAACGGATCATCTGATTTTGCTTTACGCGTAATAAAATCTATTGCTCTATCTGTACTCTCTCTGTCTATTTCTCGTCTTGCTTCTAAGTCATATTTTTTCACCTTTTTAGGCGTATTATTTTTAGTGGCTTCAAAAATATAAGTTGGTTTAACCTGTGGATTAATCTGCTCTGCAACTACCCGTTCGAATTGTACTTCTCCAGGCCAAAAACTGTCATCGGTTGAGTTTGGAATGCCATACCACTCATCAAATCCTTGATTTGTAGGATAGCGCCCATCAGTATCGCCCAAGTGCCATTTACCAAACATAGCTGTAGCATAGCCAATATCCGAAAGCATTTCGGGCATGGTATATTCCCATTGAGTTAGACCATACTCTCCTGCATTCCAATTGACAGTGCCATTACCCGTGCGTACAGCGTAGCGCCCGGTCATTAATGCTGCTCTACTGGGTGTACATTGAGCTTCTACATTAAAATTAGTCAGTCGCATACCTTCAGAGGCTAGCTTGTCAATTCTTGGCGTAGCCGCACCACGCGTAATTCCTCCACCGTAAACACCAAGCTCTCCATAGCCAAAGTTGTCCATATTTAGGAGTATAATGTTGGGCTTTTTGTTTTTCTGTGCTTGCATCGGAATAACAATTCCGATAATAAACAAGCCCATTACTAGAATACTTACTAATTTCTGTGTTTTCATCTTATTTGTTTTGAAGCTATTCGGTATTATTTTTTTTAATTATCGAAAGGGAATATTTTCTTCCAATCGTTTTTCATGCTTACCACATGCCAGCCACCTTCTTTGGCAGCATTTAAGGATTTGTTATCTTTTTCGGCATAGGCAAATTCACGTACGTCGTCGTCATGATTTACCAAAAGTTGAAAATTGGGTAGTGTGTTTGTTTGGCTATAGGTCAGTTGTCCTATGTCACCTCCACTACGTACATTGCCTCCAACAAAGATTGGGATACGACCAATTCGCTGCTCAATGGTCGCAGGCTTAGTGTCTTTATCGTTCATAAACATGTTCTTTGTCC
>NZ_JBATKE010000031.1:0-2073 GCF_049669105.1 Eudoraea sp. | reverse complement strand
ATATGGAAGAAGCGACTTGTTTTTAAAATTGGAAGTATTTAAAAAATCATTCCTTGCTATAGGTATAATTTTAGGTTTACAATTTGGGGTTATTGGCCTGGTTTGGAGTAGCGTAATTGTTTCCATTATCAGTTTGCTTATTAATACATATTACAGTAGTAAATTAATACATTATACTACAAAGCGTCAATTATTGGATATGCTGCCAATTTTACTACTAGCCAGTCTTACTTTTTTATTGATGTACTATTCAGTTTATTTATTTATCGACTATAGTGATATCGTACAAATAGCTTTTGCTTCACTAGCAGGAATTACTTTTTATCTATTGATTAATTCCTTTTTTAAAACAAGCCCTTTATATGATCTATTAACAATTATAAAAAACCGCAAGTTATGATACAAGTAACCTTACCCTTTATACCGCCCAAGGAGGACTATGATATTTTATTGCATGGTATTTGGAAACGTCAATGGCTAACCAATATGGGGCCGCTGGCCAGCGATCTTGAAATGAAACTGAAAGACCATCTGGGCGTTGACCATTTATTATTCGTCACCAATGGCACTGTAGCACTGCAAATGGCTATTAAGGCATTGGATTTGAAAGGTGAAATTATTACCACTCCGTTTACGTATGTGGCAACTACCAGCAGCATTGTTTGGGAAAATTGTGAACCTGTTTACGTAGATATAGATCCAAAAAGCTTAAACATAGATCCCACTAAAATTGAAGCTGCTATTACCGCGAAAACTTCAGCCATTGTGGCAACTCATGTATACGGTAATCCATGCGATGTGATGGCTATTGAAAAGATAGCGAAGAAACATAAGCTTAAAGTAATTTATGATGCTGCCCATGCCTTTGGAGTCAAAGTTAATGGTACTTCTATTTTTAATTATGGTGATATTTCTACCTGTAGCTTACATGCAACCAAGTTATTTCACTCAGGTGAGGGTGGTTTGGTGATAACCAAGGAACCAAAATTGTTAAAGGAAATGGCCCATATGCGAAATTTTGGACACTCCGGTCCGGAAACGTTTTATAATCTGGGAATAAATGGCAAGAATTCAGAGTTTCATGCCGCAATGGGATTGGCTAATTTTAATTATATTCAAGCCATACATGATAAACGTAAATTGTTGACGGGTCGATATGACGAAAAATTAAAGACTTTCAAAGCAATTAAACCGTTATGGCATAAGGATTCGAAGGCTAATTATGCCTATTATCCGATTGTTTTTGATAATGAAGAGTTACTACTAAAGTCTATTGATTTACTTAAATTGAATGAAATATTCGGGAGACGCTATTTTTACCCGTCTTTGTCACACTCGTTACCTTATTTGGAATCAAAACCACTCAAATGGGCAGATGATATTTCTAAGCGTGTATTTTGTTTGCCACTATACTTTGATCTTACCTTGGAAGAAGTAGATATGATATGTAGACTGTTATTAAGAGCTCAAAACAATTAAGAAATGAATGTTGCTATGATGCAACCATATCTATTCCCATACCTGGGATATTTCCAACTAGTGAATGCGGTTGATGTATTTGTTTTTGCTGATGACGTAAATTTTATAAAGGGAGGTTTTATCAATCGAAATAGAATTCTACTCAAAAATGAGGAATATATTTTTACTGTACCATTAGCAAATAAAAGCCAAAATAAGTTGATAAATGAAATACAGATTTCAGAGAAATTCAAGGGATATCCCGAAGGCATAATTCAAACTATAAAACAAGCCTATATAAAAGCACCTTTTTTTAAGGACGTTTTTCCAATAATTGAATCGGTATTTCAATCTGATATTCAAAATATCTCAAAATTAGCTGCATCTTCAGTAGAATCAGTTTCGAAGTATTTGGAAATAAAGGTGGATTTTAAATATTCTTCTGTGTCATTTAATCATACAAAAGGTCAGGAAAGATCAATTCGACTTATAAATATAACTAAGGAATTAGGTGGTCACACTTATTTCAATCCTATTGGTGGTAAGAACATTTACTGCAAAAAAAATTTTGAAAACCAGGGCGTTAATCTAAATTTTTTAGAACCTGAGGATATA
>NZ_JBATKE010000030.1:0-2005 GCF_049669105.1 Eudoraea sp. | reverse complement strand
TTCCCTGATGATTTGTGTCGCGCTGTCCCGCGAAGACGAAATACGCCCGGGTTTTCACACAGCCTCGGCCAAAACCAGTCGCTCATTATTCGTCAAAGTGCCTAATTAGCCCGTTTGTAAATCGATTCCAACTGCTTTGGATGCAAACACCAATAACCAGATCAGGCCATTTACGGCCAAGAAGCCAATCAGCCCCTCAATTGCCAATCGCCGCAATCGGATGCCCTCGTCGGATAGGTCTGTTGCGCGCCAGCCATAAATCGGAATGTAAAACGCCTTTACACTCCAAAACCTCGCTCCTTCTGATCGATTGAAGTTCATTCGGATGGCATTTACCAACAAGCGAAGAAAGAAGAAAACGCCCACAAACCAACCAATTGCAAGGGTGGTGATCGTTAGCGAGCCGACGAAAGCTTGGGCGGGAACAAGCAGTCTGTCGTTGGTCGATTCCCAAAACAAGCCTGCAGCGATAATCGCCATGATTGTGGCGATCCCGAGGAAGACCGCGAGGACTCGGAGCAGTAATGGCAGATTAGAACGGACGAGAACAGGAACGCCGTACCACTTCGGCTTGCCTAACAAATCCATCGATGCATTCTCGTCGGCATACGTATCGAGGCTCGTTCTAGGGACTTATTGTGACCGGCCGGTTTGGGTCACCAGCCGCCATCATACCGCAGAAGACTCGGTCGGCAGGAATGCGGAGTAAAGCAGCCTGTCGTTCATCGCCCTGGTGACCGCTCGCTCTCGGCCAGAACCAGTAACTCGCGAACGCGATCTTTGCGCCGACCGAAGAACATTGTCGCAAGCGGCAGAAATAACCAAAGCGCAAAGAACATCGGAAGCGCAAAGCTATACGGCGGCAATGCGTTCATACGTAACCCGCCCCAAAAACCGAGTCCATAGTCAACGATCAACGACGAGAACACGACCATTACACAAACAGTCAGGAGGCCGAGGAGGAAATACTTGCCGTCTAAGAGCCTCGCAAGCCCATACCCCATCAGGGCTGCGCTGATTGCGGCTGCGGGAACCGTTGTCGCAAGTGACATCAGAATGAGGCCGAGAACTTGATGCTCCTGCATGAATGGGACAAACCAGCGTGGAGCAGCAATGGCCGCACCAATTCCGACAAGTTTGGAGTAGAGATAGAAATAGATGATGCCAGCGACAATTACGACCGCTGCATTTCTCTTCGTGCTGCTTTGCATCGAGTTTCCTCGCACCAATATTGGCGATTTCTTCAACGGCTGCTGGGGGTCACAGGCGGAAATTATAGCTCGAAATTTCTGGGCGGCGGCTTTCGAGTGCTTGCCGGACCCTCGCTATTCATCCTGGCTAACTTCGGCACGCGGCCACAAGCGGTCGATGCATTCCTGCGCAAACTAGCATCAATACGATGCGCAAAGGAGACCGTTCCGGCACCTCCTAATATCGTTCAGCACACCTATTCTCTTCGACGAAGTTGGGGTCTTGAATGCGCTTTGAGGCTTGCCGAATGGTCGTATCAATTTTGGACTCGGGCACACCTGTGCCTTTTCGCCTTTCAATCAGGGTGGAAATTCGCTCAAACGCTTTGCCCGGCAGCAAACTCGTTCCGGCAGTAGTACTCATCCAATGATCACCGACATAAATCGTGCTAGTGCCAGACCTCCCGATTAGCCTGACCTCAAATAGCGGGGCGTCCGCAAGCTCGTCCGCAACCAAAGCAATGCTCTCATTTTCCACAAGAAGCTCGCGAAACTCGTAGAAAGCACATCCTCGTTCGTAGTGAATCCCTTCGTTTTCTGTGATTACGACGATTCGTATGGTATCGCCGATGGAAATTTCTCCGCCCTCAGCATGCGCAGCAAGCAACCACATTAGCGACAGTGCGATTATGAGAGTTCTCGTCACGGCATAGCTCCCTAATGCGATTTTGACGGTCAGTATTACTTCGACGTTTCGGAGGACGGAATGGTTTGAAGAGACATGCCTCAAGATGTCCGCTTTGAGTCACAGGTGG
>NZ_JBATKE010000029.1:0-6549 GCF_049669105.1 Eudoraea sp. | reverse complement strand
GATGGTATCTCCGTTGGCGTTAGAGGTTCTTTAAACCGTATTAAGAAAATTGGTGACCTTGCAGTTGACGATTTGTCTTACTATGGCTTGGATGGAACTATTAAATACAATTTTATAAAAAATACCACTATTGATCCCTTCGTTGAAATTGGAGGTGGTTATACCTGGGTTGCTGATATTGGAGCCGGTACTATTAATGGAGGTATTGGTGCTAATATATGGATGAACGATAACATTGGTTTCACCATTCAAACACAGTATAAGCACTCTTTTGAAGACTATTTGCTTCCACATTTCCAACATATGTTGGGACTTTCCATCAAATTTGGTGGATCTGATACAGATGGAGATGGTATCTATGACAAAGATGATGCTTGCCCAGAAGTACCTGGTTTAGAAGCATTCAATGGTTGTCCTGATTCTGACGGAGATGGCATTGAAGACAGCAAAGATGCTTGTCCAAATGAAGCCGGTCCTAAAGAATTGAATGGTTGTCCTGATTCTGACGGCGATGGAATTGCTGATAAAGATGATGCTTGTCCAAATGAAGCTGGTTTAGCTGCTTTAGCTGGTTGCCCAGATGCAGACGGTGATGGTATTGCTGACAAAGATGACCAGTGTCCTAATGAAGCAGGTCCTGCTGAAAACAACGGATGCCCATGGCCAGATAGAGATGGAGATGGCGTTTTAGACAAAGATGATCTTTGCCCAGACCTACCAGGTGTTGTTGCAAATAAAGGTTGTCCAGAACTTACTGAAGCAGTTCGTAAGTCATTAAACGACTATGCTAAAACTATCTTGTTTGATACAGGAAAAGCAACTATTAAAGAGCGTTCGGAAGAGGTATTGAAAAATATCGTAGCTATCTTAGAAGAGTACTCTTATGCCAGATTTAGTATAGACGGTCACACAGACAGTGTTGGTAGTGATGCATTGAACCAAAAGCTTTCTGAAGAAAGAGCTTATTCCGTAATGAATTTCTTAATTGAGAACGGTATTGCCTCTAACAGATTGGAAGCTACAGGCTATGGTGAAGCAAGACCATTAGCAGACAACGGTACCGCTTCCGGTAGGAAAACGAACCGTAGAGTTGAAATTAACTTGATAAAACAATAAGGTTCTAAACCTAATATATTAGAAAAAAGCTCCGCAAACGCGGAGCTTTTTTTATTTTTAAAAATGCAAAGTTTTTTAAATCAGATTTCAGAAGAATTATGGAAAAAGAATAGCTCTTTTGACAATCTTATTTTTGTACTTCCTGGTAAACGCGCAGGAACCTTTCTTAAAAACAACATCTCCCAAACTGTTGGTAAAACGATTTTTGCTCCCGAAATCTATAGCATTGAATCATTTATTGAAATGATTTCGGGTCTCTCCTATGCAACCAATACACAACAATTATTTGAACTATATAATGCCTATTTAAATACAGGCAGTAACGAAAAGGAAAGTTTTTATTCCTTTTCCAAATGGGGTCAAATTCTATTGCAGGATTTCAATGAAATTGACAGGTACCTGGTGCCTCCTGAAAAGCTTTTTTCATACTTATCGGTTATCCAGGAAATGAACCAATGGCATCTTAAACCCAATAAAACTAAATTAATAGAAGATTATCTCAGCTTTTGGAATAATCTTGAAGAATTGCATTCAGCCTTTAATAAAAACCTTTTAGAAAATGGTTCGGGCCATCAGGGATTGGTTTATAGAGAAGCATGTCAAAACCTATCTGATTACATTAATACATCAAAAAATAAAAAGCACGTTTTTATTGGATTTAATGCTTTGAATTCAGCCGAAGTATTTATTATTAAAGAATTTTTAAAAGAAGGTAACAGCGATATTTATTGGGATATAGACATCTGTTTTCTGGAAGATAAAATTCACGATGCGGGGTTTTTTATTCGTCAATACCAAAAGGAATGGAGCTATTTTAAAGACCACTCGCTGAAGGGATTAAGTGAATATTATAGCACCACAAAAAATATCCAAATAACCGGTGTACCTAAAAATGTATCACAGGCAAAATATGTTGGCGATTTGATATTAGATCTAAATGAAAAGGACCCAAACCAAATTAAAAATACCGCTGTTATCTTGGGAGATGAAACACTGCTGAACCCCATATTAAACTCGCTTCCGGCTGAAATAAATCAGGTAAATATCACCATGGGGTATCCCTTAGATAAAACCCCTATTGCTGGCATGTTTACCCAACTCTTCGACCTTTATATCCAATTAGATTCACAGGGTTGGTTTTATAAGAACCTGTTGTCATTTTTAGTTCATCCATATGTTCAGAAGCTTCTTTCTTCAGAAGACAAAAATATAGTTAATAGCATAAAAGCGGAAGTAAATAAACGTAATTGGATTTATATAACTCCTTCTAAATTAAAATCAATCTTTCCTGAAACTACAGAAGGATTAACGCTCCTGTTTTCCTACGAAAATGCGGAACCTTCTCATTTTCTAAACAGTGTTATCGCGCTTATTGAGCTCCTAAAACGTAATTTTCAACTACAGGAAAACCATTTGGAACTGGAATATTTATATCACTTTTATACTTTGTTTAATGAGCTAAAAATGCTTTCTGGTGAATACGCATTTTTACATGACTTAAAGGCTTTACAGAGCATATTTAAGGAGTTGATATCCACTGAAAAAGTAAATTTTAGGGGCGAGCCTCTTGAAGGTTTACAGATCATGGGGATGTTGGAAAGTAGAAATCTTGATTTTGAAACTGTTATAATTACATCGGTAAATGAAGGTATCCTTCCGGCAGGTAAGACCAATAACTCATTTATTCCTTTCGATATTAAAAGAGAATTTGGTTTACCTGCCTACAAAGAGAAAGATGCCGTCTATACCTATCATTTTTACAGATTGTTACAACGAGCCAAAAACATCTATCTTATCTACAATACTGAACCTGATGTTATTGAAGGTGGTGAAAAAAGCAGGTTTATTTCACAATTACTTACAGACGAAAATCACATAGAAAACATAGTAGCGAAAATTGCGGTTCCTCAGATAAATTCAATACTTAATACGCCCGTTTCTATTCAAAAGGATAGCGATATAATGAATAAAATAAGCGCTGTTTTTAGAAAAGGGCTTTCACCCTCGTCACTCACAAACTATATTAAAAATCCTATCAATTTTTACAAGCAAAAGATTTTAAAATTAGAAGAAACTCTTGAAGTTGAGGAGACTATTGCTTCAAAAACCTTTGGGACTATTTTACACAAGGCTATGGAAATTTTGTATGAGCCATTCCTTGGTGCTTTTCTGACTGAAGGCAAACTAAAGGAACAAAGACCTAAAATAAGAGGCGTAGTTAAAAATGAACTTCTGAAAACTTATGCAGAAGAGGATATTTCAAGAGGAAAAAACCTTATTGCCTTTAATGTTATCGTAGCTTATATAGATAGTTTCATTTTAAAAGAAATAGAAAACATTAAACATCATACTATTAAAATAATAGCACTTGAAAAAGATCTGTCAGTTGATATAGATGTACCGGGGATAGATACTCCGGTTATATTAAAAGGAACATTAGACAGGATTGATGAAAAGGATGGCATGCTAAGAATAATTGATTATAAGACCGGGAGTGTTCTTAGCTCTAATGTAGAAGTAGTTTTATGGGATGAAATCATTGAAAATTATGATCGTAGCAAAGCATTTCAGTTGCTCTGTTATTCTTTCATGTATCAAATTATTAATCCCATTGAAAAAATGAGTGCCGGAATTATTTCCTTCAAGAATTTGGGTTCTGGCCCATTCTATTTTTCAACAAAAAATAGCAGGAATACCTCAAAAAAGGATTTCAACATAACTAAAGATACCCTCGATCTATTTCAGGAACAGTTGGTTAAACTAATTCAGGAAATTGCAAATCCAGCAGTCCCATTTATTGCTAAAGAAGATTAATCACTATTTTTTGTCTGGTCTGCTGGGTCTCACTTCTATTTTACTGGGTAGCGTTCTGGGATGCATTTTTAGCAGATCAACCACCAGCTCACCTATATCCTCCGGTTGTATTTTCCAGGCATCTTTTTGGGAAGGTTCATTATTATTGAAATGAGTTGCTACTGAACCGGGCATAATGGTAGATACTTTAATATCATATTTACGGAGATCCAACATTGCCGCCTGGGTAAAACCAACAACACCAAACTTTGTAGCATTGTATCCAGCCGCGGTTGCGAAAAAATTGGTCCCGGCCAAACTGGCCAGAGTGATATAATATCCTTTGGAATCTTTTAGAGCATCTACGGATGCCTTTAAAGTATGAAATACGCCGTTGAGATTAGTATCAATCATTTGATGCCAGTCGTTTTCAGATAATTCATCCACCGGAGCAAAAAGTCCAAGTCCGGCATTCGCCAGAACTACATCAAGCTTTCCCCATTTTTGAATAATTTGAGCTACAGCCTTATGCTCATTGTCAAGTTTAGTGACGTCACTAACAAGCGCCATTACATTTGGTCCAGCTCCTAATTGCTGTACAGCTGCATCCAGGCTTGATTTGTTTCTGCCGCTTATTGCAACTTTACACCCCGAGTCCAGTAACTTCTTCGCCACTCCAAGTCCAATCCCTTTTGAACCGCCTGTTATATAGGCAACTTTACCTGTTATATCTATCATGTCAATTAAAATTTCTTTAGTTAATTATCCGTGCTCACTTAAAAATTAAAAGACCCAACTAAAATAAAAAACCCTCTTACAGTACTTTGAAGGAGGGTTATTGTGGAGAATACCGGAGTCGAACCGGTGACCTCTTGCATGCCATGCAAGCGCTCTAGCCAGCTGAGCTAATCCCCCGTCTTTTAAGGAATGTCAAAGGAACTACTTTTTGAATAAGTTTCAAAATTCCGCCGAATAAATTTTATCTTCTCTAATCCTTCTTAACACTTAATACAAGAACAGGAATACGTACTGAAAACTCAGATTTTAGAACCGCACTCTTCTCCCATAAATTTTTAAAAAATCCGCGCTTTCTTCTAAATACACAAAGCAAATCGGGATTTGTGGATTGAAAATGTTCTAAAACTCCTAAATAGGTCGTAGCATGCTCCGTAACCGTTAATTGGGAACACAAATCCATAAGAGAAGTATTTATTTTAAGGTCTTCATCTGAATATCCCGGAGTCTTTACAAGGAGTAAATTTATTTTTGATTTAAATTTCTTCTTTATAATTTTTAATGGTTCAAGGATTCTCCGCTGCGTTAGAATTCCAGATTTAAATGCTGTTAGGATATTTTTAATAGGCTTAAAAATAGCACCTCTTGGTACGATTAAAGTTGGAATATCTGTTCTTTTAACTATTCTCCCTGTAGTATGTCCAAGATATAATTCCTCTTTAATATCATTACACCTGGGGGCAATTATAATAAGATCTATACCAAGTTCTTTGTCTATTTCCTTTAGTCCATCTATTAAATCCCCATTATAAGTGGCAATCTTCATATCTACGTTCCTGGAATCTACCTTTTCAATAACTTCCTTGATATGTTTCTTACTGCTCTCTTCCACTTTCTCGGATATATTCTTCAAATCTCCTGCTCCAGACTTGGCCGAAAATACTTCCATGACATAAATACTTGAAGAAAATTGCTCGGCAAAGTCCACAGCATATTGTAAAGTCTCATGCGCATCAGGGGAAGTTCCTATGGGTACCAATATGTTCTTCATAAGGTTTGGTATTATTAATTTAAATTTACAACTTATTTGATGAATTATTCATGATTAGATGTGCAAAGATACTGGAAATCCCGGAGATTCTTGGGCTTACCAAAGCCTGTGCAAAACAAATGGAAAAAAGAGGGATATTTCAATGGAATGAAGAATACCCTTCCATAGAAGCTTTTGAAAATGATATTTCCCGAAAGGAATTATTTGTTCTTAAATCTGAAAATACTCTTATAGGCTGCATAACTATTACCACATATATGGATGAGGAATATGTTCCTATTAAATGGCTAACACCAAATGAAAATAACATATATATTCACAGGCTTGCCGTTGACCCAAAATTCCAGGGTAAAGGCTATGCCCAAATATTAATGAATTTTGCTGAAAATTATGCGCTCGAAAATAAATATATCTCTATCCGACTGGATACATTTAGTCAAAACAAAAGGAATCAAAATTTTTATGCGCAACGGGGATATCAAAAACTGGGAAATGTTTATTTTCCTAAACAAAGTCATTCTCCCTTTTATTGCTATGAACTCGTATTGTAATCCATTATATTTTTGAAAACAGTTGTAAGTTTTAAAACCATAAATAGCTTAGCTATTCCTGCAACTATAGCCGGTATAGCGGAACCTGTGCTATCTATAACGGATACTGCTATTGTGGGCAATATTCCAACATACGGTCTGGAATCACTGGCGGCAGTTGGAATCGTCGGTTCCTTTTTGTCCATGCTTATTTGGATTCTTGGGCAAACCCGAAGTGCCATATCTGCAATTATCTCTCAATATTTGGGTGCAGGCAAGCTAGATGAGGTTAAGAATTTACCGGCGCAGGCCATTTTTTTTAAC
>NZ_JBATKE010000028.1:0-12626 GCF_049669105.1 Eudoraea sp. | reverse complement strand
AATTCAAAATTATCCTATGGCAGGTCCTTTTTTGACCTATATTATAAATGACAAGGCAAATAATAGAAAATTGATCCTGGAAGGATTTACTTTTGCTCCTGCAACCAACAAAAGAGATTATATGTTTGAACTGGAGGCCATTCTCAAAACAGTTCAGTTTAATTAGGCTTAAATAGTATTAATTAAAAAGCCCCTGAAAATATTTTTTCAGGGGCTTTTATATTTTATACCTCCAAGAATTAATCAAATGCAAAACCGGTGGCTACTCTAAATATAAAAGCATATACGGTAATGAGTAGCAGAGCAAAACAAAACCAGGAAAATACTTTAAAATATTTATTTAGAAAAATGTTCGTCCAATTTCTGAAAGCCTCTAAGTACAGCTCTTTTAAAAGTAATATTTTATCCATATAGTGTATTTTTTGAAGTTAACTAGAACAAAGATCATTTTATAGATTAAATATGGTATATAAATCGGTTGAAGAGCATAAATATTTGGCGTAGGAGCAGACTTGCTTTCCGGCATCTTTGAAAGGCATGAAATAGGCGTTTAAATGCACGGAGAGCAGACTTTATTATAGAACCTGAGGCAGTATATGGAAAATAAAAAAGCGCCCGGCTAAGGGCGCTTTTTGGTATTTAGGTTGCTTGGTGTTAATCGAAAGCAAATCCCGTAGCTACTCTAAACAAAAATGCATAAAGCACAATGATAAAAGATGCGAAACAAAACCAGGAAAATGCTTTGAAATAGTTTTTTACTATAACATGGCCAAGATTTTTGAAGGCCTCAGAATAAATTTCTTTAAAAAGTAAAATATGTTTCATAGGTTGGGTTTTAAGATCTAAGACTATATTAATAACTAAATTTTATTTTAATACGTATTTCAGGAGGTAGGTTTGTTGTGAAAACGCCACATAGGGTTGTGAAAATCAATAGATTAAAGAAAACCCCTTAAGAAAAGTCAGCGTATTTAGGAACTCGATTTATTATTCCTATTTGCACTACATCTTTACAATTATGAACTCTGAACGCCTGTTGAGCTGATGTTTGGCTGAACTACACCTCACCGTACCATCACATTCGTTGAGTAATCTTTCTTCTCCATATCCTATAGCGCTTTCTATGCGATCAGGAGAAATTCCCTGGGATATCAGATATTCCCGTGTGGATTTTGCCCTTTTATCGGACAGGTATTTATTATAGGCTCTTTTACCCCTGGAATCTGTGTGAGATTCAATTTTAATAACCATAGTTTTATGCTCATTCATTACCTCAACCAGTTTATCCAGTTCACTAGCAGCATCATTTCTGATATAAAATTTGTCAAAATCAAAGAAGATCATATCTATTTTTAACTTTTTGATCCCATCTTCTATTACAATCAGCTCCTTAAGTTTTTTCATCGATATGTCAGCCTGCACTAGCTCATTTTCCATTGTAATTAAAGATTGCTCATCAATAAAATAGGTGTCCTTAACGGTCTTTAGGATATATTTTGTAGAGCTTTCAAGATCCTCGAACACAAAACTTCCATCTTCACCGGTAACCACTTCTTTTAGCTTAATATTATTTTCATCTAAGAGCATTACCAACGCTTCAGGCAATATTTCTCCTGTTACTAATTCAGTTACCACTCCGGCTATTGCGTTTTCGTTTGCTTCTTCAGGTAGTAATCTTTGAAATGAATAAATATCGTCATCCCCTTTACCGCCCCTTCTGTTTGATGCAAAAAAGCCTTTTTGAGTTTCTTCATCTACAATATAGGAGAAGTCATCTTTTTTACTATTTACCGGTTGACCTGCATTCCTTACTTCCAGAAAACCCGCTTCGCTATCATAAGCCACCTCGTATATGTCCAGTCCCCCTATACCAACATGTCCATCTGAAGAAAAATAAAGCTTTTTATCGCTAATAAACGGGAACATCTCCTTTCGTTCGGTGTTAATTTCCGGGCCAAGATTTCTGGGCTCGGAAAATTGACCATCACCAAATACATCTACTACAAAAATATCGGTCATGCCAATACTTCCAGGCATATCGGATACAAAATACATTTGTTTTCCATCCGGGCTCAGGGCGGGATGGCCGGTAGAGTAATCGTCGCTATTAAAAGGCACTTCTTCTCCTTCTGTCCATTCGCCATCAACTTTTCTGGACATATAAATTTTCAAATTATTATTGCCGTTTTTGTCTCTTTTTAATTTTTTTCCATAATTATTGCGGGTGAAATACATGGTTTGATTGTCCGGTGAAAATGTGACAGCCGCTTCATGGTATTTTGTATTTATCTTTTTAGAAAATTTGATGGCATCTCTGACTTCCTGTGATTCCTGATTTATTTTTGCAACATAGAGATCAAGATAAGGTTGATCGTTATATTTATACCGCCTGGTATTAAAATAGGAAGAATCCATAGCGGAGGAAAATACCATCTCGTCATCATTATAAAACATTGGAGAGAAATCTGAATACTTTGAATTTATAGCCAAGTTTAAAAGGTCTATTTTTTCCTCGGCACCTAGTAAATTGTCTAAAATTATTTCATCGCGTGTTGCCCTGGATAAATCTTCTAATTCACGCGTATTTCCTTTTTTCATTTCTCGATCATATAGTCGCATCAACCGTTTGGCCCTGGCGTACTTCCCGGTACCTTTTGAGGAATTGGCATATTTAAAGATATTCTCTGCAGACATCTCATTTTGGTAATTCGTATACAGCTTATCATACCAGTAATAAGCTCTTTCCATATTAGTATTGTAATAATGTGAATCCCCGGCTTTTTCTATTATTTTAAAAGATTGATTATTGGGATTCGATTCCAGTACCTGTTCGTATAATTCCGCAGCTTCTGCGTACCACATCTTACTGAAATATAAATCTGCCTTTTGAAGCAGTTTGTCGTTAGTAAAAATGGAGGCGCTTTTTTTAATTATTCGGGAAATAGTAATTTCTTTAAAATTCTCAGGATTGACTTTATTGAAGGGTTCTGAAACAGTTTTCTTATTCTTTTCCAGGCTATTCAAAATTTCCTTAGCTGCCACTTCATTTGGATCAAAGACATTCATAATCCACAATTTATCATTATAGTTTCCATTTAGATTTGACTTACAGGCATTTATTGCCGCTTCCCAATCCTTGGATTCTTTGATATATACATAGTTCAACCCACTTTCAGGGTGAGTTGCTACTTTGGAAGCCAGATTTTTTTTACTTAGCTTTTCCCGGAAAGACTTAACATTGTCAATGTTCCCAAATACACCTGCAACTATATAATAGCCATTCCTTAAACCCTTGAACCCGGGAACTATCCTGGCCGCAATTTTGTATTCCTTTGCTGCCTTAATAAACTCTTTCGATGTTTTAAGTGAGTTTTCCTTGAATTCGTTGCGGTCAATAGCTATCTTCTTATTAATGTGGTCCGATTTACTTCCCTGAACATTCATAATCCAAACCTCTGACCGATATTTCCCGCTCATTGCTGTGGAACAAGAGCTAATGGCTTCTTGCCAATTCTCATGCTGAGCAAGGGAAACATAGTTTAGTTTACTAACGGGATGCGTAATGATAATCGGATTTAGACGCCTAAGCTTCAATTTTTGAGCAAATTTATTCGCGTTCGCTCGATCTCCGTATACCCCGGCAATAATGTAGTAACCATTTTGGGCAGCTGTAAAATCTTTGACTAACCTTGTAGGAATGCCGTACTCTCTGGCCATTCGTCTAAAATCAACATCAGTATTGGGTTTTGAAGTCTCAATATCATTATCGGTAACTTCAATGTTTGTATTATGATAAGTTATTTCATCTGAAGATGTCAATTTCTCTATTGATTCCTTCCAATGCGCACTTACCCCAATTGTAGTTAGAAATAGTATAGCAATAAAAAGCTGTATTAATTTTGTATTCATTAGTTCAATGTCTTGGGAAATATGAGTATCGACCTTAGGTATTATTGTTTAGGCAGAGTTTCACCAATATGATTGTTTTAACGACGAAATTAGAGGTATTAATACTCCTTGTTTATTTTTTGTTGTGAAAGAGATGTTTTTTGTCGTGTACGATCAACTTATGTATTTCATCGATAAAAAGGAAGGTGGATTGTCGATTATATTCTGTATGGAAAGTACTACAAAATGATCTGAAGCGTTGTATCAAATTGTCTGTTAGGCCAATAAAAAAGGAGCTTATAAATAAAACGACAGGTATAATATAAAGATATAGTCTTTTCATATCCCATAAAAAAAGGCGCCAGTGATGGCGCCTTTTATCTATTAAGAAATTTCTTAATTATTCTTCTTTCTTCTCCTCAAGTTGATCGTCTTCTTTGGAGGCATCTTTAAATTCTTTAATTCCACTCCCCAAACCTCTCATCAATTCAGGTATTTTTTTGCCTCCGAATAAAAGTAGCACGAGCACGACAACTACAGCTATTTGCCAGGGACCTATTACTAAAAAGGTAATTAATGATACCATAATTTTATAATTTAATGGATTACAAAGGTACTAAAAAAGTACTTATATTATTGTTAATAGTAACGGGAAGATCTATTTTAAATTGTAAACGTCAAAAAATGTGTCTAATCCGTAAATTAAAAGTAGGTTGAATTTTTGAATACTATAAATTTAAAAGGTATTTACTGCTTAATTCAAATCGAAGTTTATCTTTGTGTTTTATGGCTAAAAAAGGAAAAAAGAGAAAAGAAATCCGGAGAAAGCTTCTACATAAGTATCGACTGGTGATACTTAACGAAAGTACTTTTGAAGAAAAAATTTCTTTTAAACTTAGCAGACTCAATGTGTTTGTCACCGGATCCCTTTTTATTATCGGACTTATCGGGCTAACAACATTGCTTATTGCTTTTACACCCTTAAGAGAATATATACCCGGTTACTCTTCAACTAAGCTTAAAAGACAGGCAACAGAATTAACATATAAGACAGATTCCCTGGTCACAGTCCTAAATTATACCAACAAGTATTTAAATAATATTCGAATGGTCCTGCGAGGGGATATTGAAAACAATCAAATTAATAGAGACTCCCTTTTTGAACAATTTAAAATAGACCCCTCAACCGTTGACCTTTCTCCAATCAGAGAGGACTCCATTCTAAGAGCAGAAGTGGCATTAGAAGATAAGTACAATCTTTTTGAAAATAATAAAGAAGGCGAAGGCCTTGTCCTTTTTTCACCCGTAAGCGGCACAATTTCTCAGGAATATGATGCTCAAATCAAACACTATGCGGTAGATATAGTTGCCCTTAAAGATACTCCCGTAAAAGCAGTTGCTGCTGGAACCGTAATTTTTTCTGAATGGACTACTGAAACAGGCTATGTTATAATTATGGAGCATAAAAACGGAATACTTTCAGTCTATAAACACAACGGTTCATTGAACAAGAACCAGGGCGACTTTGTCAGGGCCGGAGAGGTTATTGCCTCGGTGGGAAACACCGGAGAATTAACTACCGGGCCTCATTTGCATTTTGAGCTGTGGAACAATGGCAATCCGGTAAACCCGGCTGATTATATCGACTTTAACTAGAAAGGATGTCTTTAAAATCTTTAGCAGCCAGAATTTTTGCGAAAAACATCGCCCGTAAAACCGCTAAGTGGGCCGGGGATCCTTTAAAAAGTCAGGAAAAGGTTTTCAAACATTTAATACGGAATGCTCAAAACACAAAATTTGGAATTGATCATAATTTTAAACAAATAAAGAGCCACTCAGAATTTGTAAATGAAGTTCCCATAAGAGATTATGAAGCTTTACGCGAGTATGTGGAACAAGCGGTAGCAGGCAAAGAAAATGTTCTTTGGCCAGGAAAACCAATCTATTTTGCAAAAACCTCAGGAACGACCTCAGGGGCCAAATATATTCCCATTACTTCTGAATCTATTAAAGAACAGGTTCTTGCCTCAAGGAATGCAATTCTGAATTATATCTATGAAACCGGTAATTCCGATTTTGTTGACGGGAAGTGGATTTTTCTACAGGGAAGTCCGGAATTACAGGAAAAAAACGGGATTAAACTGGGAAGATTATCTGGTATTTCGGCCCATTACGTTCCCAATTACCTCCAAAAAAACCGACTGCCCAGCTGGGAAACTAATTGCATTGACGACTGGGAAACCAAGGTAGAAAAGATTGTGGAGGAAACGATAAATGAAAACATGACACTGATTGCCGGGATACCTTCCTGGGTTCAGATGTATTTTGAAAGATTAAAATCCACGAGCCACAGGAATATTGGTGCGCTCTTCCCAAATTTTAAGCTTTTTATCTATGGAGGGGTTAATTATGAACCCTACAGGGCAAAATTCGAAGAACTTATAGGCCGAAGGGTGGATAGCATAGAATTATTTCCTGCCAGTGAAGGGTTTTTCGCATATCAAAACTCTCAAAAAGAAGAGGGAATGTTGTTACTGCTGGACTCAGGGATTTTCTATGAATTTGTTAAGGCAGATGAATTTTTTGAGGATCAACCTAAACGGCTTTCTATAGGAGAAGTAGAACTAAATACAAACTATGTAATGATAATCTCTACCAATGCCGGCCTTTGGGGATACAATCTTGGAGATACCGTTCGGTTTATTTCAACCCAACCATATAAAATTGTAGTTACAGGTCGGATAAAACATTTTATTTCCGCATTTGGAGAACATGTTATTGCAAAAGAAGTTGAGGTTGCAATGCAAAAGGCGGTTGAGGCATGTGATGCTTCTATTAACGAGTTTACGGTAGCACCGCAAATTACACCTGAAGAGGATGAGTTGCCCTACCACGAGTGGTTTATTGAATTTGAGCGAAAACCTTCAGATATGTCTAAGTTTATAGAGATTCTGGATACATCTCTTCAACAACAAAACAGTTATTATTTTGATCTGATTGATGGTAAAATACTTCAACGGTTAAAAATTACCTCAATTAAAAAAGGTGGTTTTCATGAGTTTATGAAATCTATTGGAAAATTAGGCGGTCAAAATAAGGTACAACGCCTTTCTAATGACAGGTCAGTGGCGGATAAGTTAGCTTTACAGAAAGAATAGGAACAGTAATTTAGGTTTTAGGACGAAAAGTTTGAGCTATCAATTAGCCTTAATTTCATAGACCCAACTAAATCATAAATTTTAAAATGTAATTTTGCTGATGTCTATGGATATAATTAAGGATAATACAAGAGCACAGGAATCTACAAATGCAATTGAGCGGATGTACATTACCATGCGTCATTTATTCAACAGAGGCTTTTATAAACCAACCGGTGTTTCCGGGGAAACTTTAAGAAACGCTCTTTTATCCTTACATCCTGAAATTTATGGTTCTTTGGCTGAAGAGAAGGCCGAACTTAATGGGCTTGTCTACGTTTTGGAACGACTACCATCCGGAATAGAGCAGTGCAGGTATATTAATCTTACCTCAGATGAGGGTTATGGAAAATCTCATTTTAAGGCAATTATCCCACCCAAGAGGAGAAGAAATTGCTACCGAATAGATAGTGAGCAGATGAATATTGAAATCACAAGGGGACGCTCAGATATATATGATATACTTACACACCTTACCTTTTTGTACATAGAAGCCGATAAGATATGCCAACGAGTATTAATTGAGGACACAAATAGGACTATTCGCGATTGGAAAAAATTGGAAAAGGCAGCGACCAAAGCCAGGCTTACTCAAGAGGAAAAAGAAACGGCATTAATTCATACGGCTAACATCCTTGGAAGATCATTTGTTGAGGTATTAGATGTATATGAAAAACTAGCAACAAAGAAGGAACCTGAACGGTTTTTGAAGATTCTGTATTGGTTAGGTAAATTATCTCTTGAGGAGGAAACGGGGGGCGAAAAAAGAGTGATTACGTTTAGCAGTATGTTAAGAGATCGCCTGGGGCATCATATTCACGGTGAAATATGGGCCGAAACCATAAAGAAAACCTTAAAAAAATACAACTTATTAAAAAGGCCAATTCATATTATTAGTGCCAATATGCATAGCGTGGTAAATTCCCTATATGCCAGAAAAGCGCTTAGTAAAGAGTTTCCTTCAAATGGGTCTCTTGAGATATATGAGGCTTTAAGTTCTGAGGATAATATTGGTTTGCGCAATAAAGTGATTGCTACAGCAAAGCGAAATGGCATGATTACTTTAGAGGATACCTCAGGAACAAATATTGATGTTCAAATATTTGACATGGCTAAATTAGGGCAGGACGCTTGTTGTTATGAACTTAACGAAGCCCTTCCTAATGATAAAAAACCTGTTATATTTGTAATGGACTATGCCTTTGGAGAACAGGCATATGAAACAATTGATGAACTTCTAAAACCCTATGTTTTAGAAAAAGGCAAAAATATCTTTTTAGATGTGGCTTCAATTTCAATTATGGGAAAAGCGGGTATTCTTGAGGGCGGGAAAGGAGATTTAATGATCCCGTCTGCGCATATTTTTGAGGGGACTGCGGATAACTACCCCTTTAAGAACGAGCTTAGCGCCAAAGATTTTGAGGGGAATGGTTTAAAAGTGCTGGAGGGCACTATGGTGACTGTTTTGGGGACTTCGTTACAGAATAAGGATATTTTACGATTCTTTCACGAATCTACCTGGCGGGCAATTGGGCTGGAAATGGAGGGGGTACATTATCAGAAAGCAATTCAGGCGGCTTCTAAAATCAGGAAGAGCATCCGGGAGGAAGTTAAGGTAAGATATGCCTATTATGCCTCAGATAATCCATTAGAATCAGGGAGTACACTAGCCTCCGGAGGCCTTGGAACTACAGGTGTAAAACCAACCTATCTGATAACAGATAAAATACTTAAGCAAATTTTTAATTCCTAAGCATGGCAGATCAGCAAACATCGAAAGAAACCACATCAAATGATGAAATAGATTTGGGACAATTATTTAATATGATTGGCAATGGCTTTAATAGGCTATTCAGATGGTTTTTAAGAATTTTCCTTTATTTTAAAAAGAATCTCCTGATTCTACTTGCCTTTGCAGTGGTAGGTGCCTTAATTGCCTTGGGTTTAAATCAAATTGTAACCGAAAAACTTAAAATAGAGGTCATTGTAAAACCCAATTTAGAGAGCAAGGGTTATCTATATGACGTGGTGAATGAGATCGACGCCAATATTAAGGCCAATGACACCACTTTTTTTAGAAAAATTGGATTAAATATTCCAAATTTAAAAGGTTATGAGATCACAATAGACCAGACTTTGGATAAAAATAGTTCTGAGGATGATCTTGAATATTTAGAGTTATTAGAGAAATTCCAGGATAACGGATTGGTATCGGACATCATTAGAACCGAAATATTGAATAAAAGTTCACTTGATCATAAAATTACAATTTCGTTTAAAGAAGCTGATAAAGGTGAGGAATTTTCCAGAAAGGTTATGCAATATATTAATTCCAATAATTATTATATTGAATTGATCAAAATAAACCTGGAAAATGCACAAGAACGAATAAAGCAAGATCAGGCCTTATTGGTTCAAATGGATGAGATTATTACCAGATATTCGGACAAAATGGCCAGTTCAGAAAGTCAATTTACAGAGCAACGGATTATACTTGACAGTGAGAAACAATTGGATATAGCAGAACTCTTTGAATTAAAAAACAATTTGATTCGGGACATTGAAAGAAAAAAATTAGAACTTCAGGAAAGAAAAGATGCAATAAGTATCATTAACTTTGGCGAACCTCAGGCAATTCAAAAATCGTTTTTTGGAAAAAAAATTGTTTTACTTCCCCTTATTTTAATTTCTATTTTTTTCTTGATTGATATAATCAAATATCTTAATAAAAAAGCCGAAGAAATTCCAGAATAATTATATCCTTTTCAGGGATTAGAATCGATTAAAATTCTTAAATAGAGTCCAGTATTGAAAATCTTATTACCATGAATATATTAATAACAGGCGGGGCTGGATTTATTGGCTCACATGTTGTTCGCAGATTTGTAAAAGAATATCCGGGCTATCATATATATAATCTTGATGCGCTCACTTATGCCGGGAACCTGGAGAACCTTAGGGACGTGGAAGAACATGCCAATTACTCCTTTCTAAAAGGAGATATACTGGATGAACAATTTCTTAAGCAGATCTTTGAAAAACATCAATTCGACGGGGTCATTCACCTGGCAGCTGAATCCCACGTAGATCGTTCCATAACGGATCCTCTGGCTTTTGTACGTACCAATATCATAGGAACTGTTAATCTGTTGAATGCATCAAGAGATCTTTGGAAAGAGAATAAGGACAACAAGCGCTTTTATCATATCAGCACAGATGAAGTTTATGGCACATTAGGCGCAGAGGGCTTATTTACTGAAAACACCCCATATGATCCGAACTCACCTTATTCTGCCTCAAAGGCCAGTTCAGATCACTTTGTAAGGGCATACGGTGAGACCTATGGGTTACCATATGTGATTACAAATTGCTCTAACAATTACGGGCCCAATCATTTTCCTGAAAAACTCATTCCTCTTTTCATCAATAATATCATTGAAAATAGGCCATTACCTGTTTATGGGGACGGAAAATACACCCGTGATTGGTTATTTGTCAAAGATCACGCCTCTGCCATTGATTTGGTTTTTCATAAAGGAAAAGACTTTGAGACCTATAATATAGGAGGTTTTAACGAATGGCAGAATATAGATTTGGTTAAACTCTTATGTAAGTTGATGGATCAAAAGTTAGATAGGGTGGCAGGATCATCAGCAAAATTGATCACTTATGTTAAAGATAGGCCTGGGCATGATTTAAGATATGCCATTGATGCCAGTAAAATAAATAAAGAGCTGGGATGGAGACCTTCCGTTACTTTTGAGGAAGGCCTGGAACTAACTATTGATTGGTATCTTGAGAATCAGGAATGGTTAGATCATGTTACCTCCGGCAATTATAAGGAGTATTATGAAAAAATGTATAAGGAAAGAAATGTCTCCCAATAACATATAAGAAAATGAAAGGAATAATTTTGGCCGGGGGTTCTGGAACACGCTTACATCCGTTGACTTTATCGGTTAGCAAACAACTTATGCCTATTTATGATAAGCCCATGATATATTATCCGCTTTCTACGCTGATGTATGCGGGTATTCAAGAAATTCTAATAATCTCAACTCCAAAGGATTTACCATTGTTCAAGGATTTACTTGGAGATGGGAAAAAATATGGATGTTCTTTTTCATATGCTGTTCAAGATGCTCCAAATGGTTTAGCCGAAGCTTTTATTATAGGTGCGGACTTCATAGGAAAAGATAAAGTCGCTTTGATTCTAGGGGACAATATTTTCTATGGTTCTGGTCTGGCAAAACTCTTGCAGTCTAACAATGACCCGGATGGAGGTGTCATCTATGCATATAGGGTGCATGATCCGGAGCGCTATGGGGTTGTTGAGTTTGATAAAGATGGAAAGGCTATAAGTTTAGAGGAAAAGCCATCTGAACCAAAATCCAATTATGCCGTTCCTGGAATTTATTTTTACGATAATGACGTAGTTGAAATCGCCTCAAACATCCCGCTCAGTTCTAGAGGTGAGTTGGAAATAACCGATGTTAATAAGGTATATCTGGATAGAAAGAAATTAAGTGTAAGTATTTTGGATAGGGGAACTGCCTGGTTGGATACTGGAACATTTCAATCTTTAATGCAGGCGTCACAATTTGTAGAGGTATTAGAAGAACGTCAAGGCCTTAAAATAGGGGCAATTGAGGCGGCAGCATATGAAATGGGGTATATTGATAAAGAACAATTCAAAAATCTCGCAGAACCCTTAATGAAAAGTGGCTATGGCATTAATTTATTAGGAATTCTTAATGAACCTAAATGACATTTAAAGAGACTAAACTTAAAGGATGTTTTGTTTTAGAACCAAATGTTTTTAGCGATAACAGGGGATATTTTTTGGAATCTTTTAATAAAGAAATGTTTAACCGAGGAATAGGGAATACCGTTAATTTTGTACAGGACAATCAATCTTTCTCACTTAAAGGAGTAATAAGAGCATTACACTATCAAATTGGAGATCGTGCACAGGCCAAATTGGTAAGGGTATTATCCGGAATTGTATTGGATGTGGCTGTAGATTTAAGAAAGGACTCTGTTACTTTTGGAGAGCATATAGCTGTTGAACTGACTCATGAAAACAAAAAACAACTTTTTATCCCGAGAGGCTTTGCACATGGTTTTGTGGTTTTGAGTGACTCGGCAGAATTCTTCTATAAATGTGATAATTATTACAACAAGGCCTCTGAAGGCGGTATTATTTTTAATGATCCAACATTAAATATTGATTGGAAATTACCAGCAGATCAATATAAAGTTTCAGAGAAAGACTTAGTTTTGCCACCTTTAGAAAAGGCCAGATTATGAAGAACATATTGGTAACAGGTTCTGAAGGACAATTGGGAAAATGTGTACAGAAAATCGCCAATAATTATGATTCTTTCAATTTTAAATTCATGGACTCCAAAGGGTTGGATATAACCAATCCAAAAAGTATAGACTCAGCATTTAAATCCGGGCATTACAATTATTGTATTAACTGCGCGGCCTATACCGATGTCGAACAAGCAGAAAAAACACCTGAAAGGGCATTTACGG